>NZ_JBHJQI010000008.1:0-110230 GCF_042262805.1 Streptomyces sp. NPDC056361 | reverse complement strand
CGGGCCGCGCCGCCCGCCGCGCGGGAGCCCGCCATAGCGGACCCCGGACAGCTGCCGCTTCGACCCCGGCCCTCCCTGCAAGCCGTGAGGGGCGCTGAGTCCCGCACGGGCGACTCCCGGACGGTGGACCTCACCGCCGAGGACGATACCCAGACGCTGCCCCGGCTCGACTCCCTGGAGCGCAAGCTCAAGGACCTGGAGCAGCAGTTCGGCTGAGCACGGATCGTGGAGCACCCGTAAGACCGGTGGGGCCGCCTCTCAGGCGGCCCCACCGTTCAGTTCGAACCACACCACCTTGCCCACGCCGCTGTCCTCGACCCCCCACGAGTCGGCCAGGGCCTGGACGAGGACGAGTCCCCTGCCGTGCGTACCGTCGTCGGCGGGCGGTGCGGGCGGCGTCTCCAGGCCGGGGACGAAGTCCCGGACCTCGACCCTGAGCTGCTCGGGCACGACCGTCGCCGTGACGACGGCCCCGTGGCCGGTGTGCACCAGGGCGTTGGTCACCAGTTCGCTGGTGAGCAGTTCGGCCACGTCGGAGGCGCCCGGTCCGCCCCACTTCCGCAGCATTTCCCGCAAGGCATGTCGTACCTCCGGCACCGCGGTGAGATCCGCGCCTCCCACCTTCCTGAGCAGTTGAGTCGGCTGTCGCGCCTCCCCGGCCATAACCCCCACCCACAGTCGTCGAACAGGCTCACGGGGATGCATGCCCCGCCGGGGCGCCCGCATTCCCTCAGGGGCGGGGCACGTTCCGGAGGTTGGAGCGGGCCATCTGCAGCATCCGGCCCACTCCGCCGTCGAGGACGATCTTGCTGGCGGAGAGGGCGAAGCCGGTCACCATGTCGGCGCTGATCTTCGGCGGGATGGAGAGCGCGTTGGGGTCGGTGACGACGTCGACCAGGGCAGGGCCCTTGTGCCTGAAGGCGTCCCTGAGGGCGCTCGCCAGCTGCTTGGGCTTCTCGACCCGGACGCCGTACGCCCCGGCGGCCCGGGCGATGGCGGCGAAGTCCGGGTTCTTGTTCGTCGTCCCGTACGAGGGGATGCCGGAGACGAGCATCTCCAGCTCCACCATGCCGAGCGAGGAGTTGTCGAACACGACCACCTTCACCGGCAGGTCGTACTGGACCAGGGTGAGGAAGTCGCCCATCAGCATGGAGAACCCGCCGTCGCCGGAGAGCGAGACGACCTGCCGGTTCCGGTCGGTGAACTGGGCGCCGATGGCCTGCGGCAGCGCGTTCGCCATGGAGCCGTGGGTGAACGAACCGATGATCCTGCGGCGCCCGTTGGGTGAGAGGTAGCGGGCCGCCCAGACGTTGCACATGCCGGTGTCGACGGTGAAGACGGCGTCGTCGTCGGCGAGTTCGTCGATCACCGAGGCGACGTACTCGGGGTGGACGGGGACGTGCTTCTCGACCTTGCGGGTGTACGCCTTGACCACGCCCTCCAGCGCGTCGGCGTGCTTCTTCAGCATCTTGTCCAGGAAGCGCCGGTCGGTCTTGGCGCGGACGCGCGGGACGACGCAGCGCAGGGTCTCCCGCACGTCGCCCCAGACGGCGAGGTCGAGCCGCGAGCGGCGGCCGAGGCGCTCGGGCCGGACGTCCACCTGCACGACCCTGACGTCGTCGGGCAGGAAGGCGTTGTACGGGAAGTCGGTGCCGAGCAGGATCAGCAGGTCGCACTCGTGGGTGGCCTCGTAGGCGGCGCCGTATCCGAGCAGTCCGCTCATGCCGACGTCGTACGGGTTGTCGTACTGGATCCACTCCTTGCCGCGCAGGGCGTGGCCGACGGGCGACTTGATCCGCTCGGCGAACTGCATCACCTCGGCGTGCGCGCCGGCGGTGCCGCTGCCGCAGAAGAGCGTCACCCGTTCGGACGCGTCGATCATCCGTACCAGCGCGTCGATCTCGTCGTCCCCCGGACGGACGGTGGGCCGGGTGGTGACGAGCGCGGTCTCCGCCGTCTTCTCGGGGGCCGGCTGGGAGGCGATGTCGCCGGGCAGTGAGACGACGCTGACGCCGCCGCGTCCGACGGCGTGCTGGATCGCCGTGTGGAGCAGCCGGGGCATCTGGCGCGGGTTGGAGATGAGCTCGCTGTAGTGGCTGCACTCACGGAACAGCTGGTCGGGGTGGGTCTCCTGGAAGTAGCCCAGGCCGATCTCGCTCGACGGGATGTGCGAGGCGAGGGCGAGCACCGGGGCCATGGAGCGGTGGGCGTCGTACAGGCCGTTGATCAGGTGCAGGTTGCCCGGTCCGCAGGAGCCCGCGCAGGCGGCGAGGCCCCCGGTGATCTGGGCCTCGGCGCCCGCGGCGAAGGCCGCCACCTCCTCGTGGCGCACCTGGATCCAGTCGAGCTCCGGGGTGCGGCGGATGGCGTCGACGACCGGGTTCAGACTGTCGCCCACCACTCCGTACATGCGCCTGACGCCGGCGCGCACGAGGATGTCGACGAACTGCTCCGCCACGTTCTGTTTGGCCATGGCTCCATCAACACACGGCCCGGCGCGTTACGCCTCCCAGACGGCGGCCCCCGTGCGGTCGTCGGCGTAGCCGGTCACCCTCAGCTGGGTGTCGGCCAGGAACGCGGCGAGGCCGGGGGGTTCCCGGTCCGTCCAGCGGTCCGCGAGGGCGTGCGCGAGGGCGGGTTCGCCGCGCATCGGCTCGGCCAGACCCGGTGAGGCGAGGAGCAGGGTGTCGCCGGGGCGGGCGACGGAGGCGCGGAAGCGGAACGGCTCGGGCGGCGGCGGTACCGGCTCCTCTATGACCGGCCCGGGCGCGGTCGTGATGCCGAGGTCCATGGTGAGCCGGTCGCCCTCCTCGGTCGCCTCCGCGACCGGCGGCGGTGACCCGAAGCCGAGGACGGGTGCGCCGACGGCGACCGGTTCGGGCAGGAGCGGTTCGAGGTCCTGCCAGGCGCCGTCGCGGAGCCGGAAGAGGCCGCCGCCGCCGATGCCGAAGAAGACCCGGGTGCGGCACTCGGGGTCGGCCGGCAGGAGCAGGCAGCGCAGGGTCGCGGTGTACTCGTCGGGAGCGAGGCCCCGTTCGGCGGCGCGCGCCCTGAGCTTGCCGTACGTGCGGTCGGTGAGCCGGTGCAGACCGGACTTGAGGTCGCCGCGGCGGCCCGACCTGATGTCCTCGGAGAGCCGGGCGTGGCTGCGGCAGACGGCCTCGGCGATCCAGTGGCAGGCGTCGGCGGCGGCCAGGTGGGCGTCCTCGGCGGCGCGGGAGCCTGCGGCGACGGCGACGAGGACGAGCGCGGTCTCGTCGTGGCCGAAGCGGGCGGTGAGCAGGGCGTCGCGGCGGGGCTCGCCCCGGTAGCGGGCGGAGTCGCCGCGGACGGAGGCGGCGCGCAGCGTGCAGGTGCCGTAGCGGGCGCCGTCGAGGACGGTGTCGGGGACGAGATCGGCGAGTTCGCCGGGCCGGGCGACGGGCAGGGCGGTGGGCTCGGCCTCGTAGGTGGGCGGTCTGCTGCCGACGAAGCCGGTCCGCGGCCGGGGCAGGTCCACGGGCACGGAGACCTCGACGGTGAGGTCGGAGTCGCGCCCGGCCGCGGTGTCGGGGCCGGCGTCGGTGTCCGTCCCGGCGTCGGTCCAGGCGTCGGTGTCGGTGTCGGTCCAGGTGTCGGACGCCCGCTCCCCGGCCGTCGGTTCCGGCGGCACCGGCACCTGGACGGTGGGGGTCTCGACGGGCGGGTCGGCGGGTGGCGGCGGCGCCGGGAAGGTCCGCGGCCCCGCTTCGGGCACCTCCCAGGGCGCCCGGCCGGGTACCGGAGGAGGCAGGGCCGGGAGCACGCCGTGCGTGGACGGCGCCGGGCCCGGGAGCGGCGCCGGCTCCGGTGGCGGCGGTGGTGTCCGGCCTGGTGGGCCGGGTGCGGCGCGGGGCGCCGTGTCGAAGTGGTCGTCGAGCGTGTCACCCGAGACCGTCGGGGCCGTGTCCGGCGCCGCGTCGTCGTAGAGCTTGTCCCACCAGTGGTCCCCCTGCTGAGTCATGCCCTTATTGTCCACCGCTCGCGGCGCCCGAAAACGGGACATCGGGAAAACCGCTGCTGCAAATGGGTGGTCCGCACATGGGTGGTCCGCCGGGCGGCCCCACCCCCCACGGGAAGGACGCCCGGCGGACCGGCGTGATCAGCGCACGTCGTAAGCGCGGATCACGGTCTGGGTGACGGAGTTGCCGTTGGCGTCCGTCAGTTCGGTCCTCAGTGTGACCTGCTTGCCGGTCGCGCCCGCGTGGTTCACGGTCGCGGTCCAGCCGCCGCCCTGCTGAGAGACCCGCGCTTCGGTCCAGGTCGTGCCCCCGTCGTAGGAGTACGAAAGCCTGGCCGAGGTGAGCGCTGCGGGAGTGTAGCCCGCGTGACCCGTCGCGGTGAGGCCGATCTGCTGGCCGTCGGTCGCGGCGAGGGTCTTGAGTCCGTCCTCCGGAAGGTCGTACCGGGGGAAGAGAATCGGGATGCCCTGAGAATAGACCGTCTCGTCAAGCTCGGAGGTGAATTTCCATACCGAGTTGACGGACGTGGAGCGGGCCCACACCTTGCTGCCGATCTTCATCGTGTTCTGTTCGAGGGTGTACGCCCCGGCTTCGGCCGGTACCTCGAAGACGCCGAACGGCCAGCTGCTCTCGCCGATGACCTCGCCGTCGCGGCTGAGCCGGACGTTTCCGATGTCGCCGAAGGAGCCCGGCACGGCGTAGTGGGTGCGGTCGCCCCACATGGCGTCGGCGAAGCCGATGAGGTTGCCCTGGCGCTCGGCGACGAGGACCGGCGCGCCGGTCGTGTCGCGCGGGGCCGTGGGGGCGATGACGCCGTCGTACCACTTCTCGGCGCGCTTCTCGCCGGGGGTGTAGGCGTGCGGGGTGGCGACCATGATCTCCCCGAACGGGAAGCTGCTGCCGACCATCGGTTCCCAGGTCGTGTCGCCGGCCGAGTAGTACTCGGTGCGGGTGCCGGGCGCGGGGACCGTCTCCAGCGAGCCGAAGCCGACGCGGACGCCGTCGGGGCGGCGCGCCGCCGGGAAGTCCATGAAGTCGGTGGCGATGCCCGCGGATCCGTAGGTGGAGTCCGTGCGGCCGAGCTCGCCGTCGCGGACGCGGTACGCCTTCTCGTCGCGGATCGCTCCGGTCTCGGGGAACGCGAGGTTGTAGAGGTACGGGCTCTTCGCGGTGGCGTTCCAGGCGAGGGTGACCTCGCCGGCGGCCAGCCTGCCGAGGAGTGCGGTCGCCTCGTCGGCCGGGACGGAGAGTACCGGCAGGCCGAGTCCGGTGAAGCCGCCGCTCGGGTACCAGCGGCCGGGGGCCGCGTGGTGGGTGACGACGGCGACGGCGCCGGCGGCCTTGGCGTTGCGGGCGAGGGTGCCCGCGGCGGTGGAGTCGTCCGGCAGCCGGACGAGGGCGACGCGGCCCTGGACGCCGGCGGCCTTGAGCTCGTCGGGGGTGCCGGTCCCGGCGTCGACGAGGCGGGCGGAGCCGGTGCCGTCCAGGTTGTCGGAGGCGATGGAGGCCGTGAGCGGGTGCAGGGTCAGGCCGTCGGCGGTGCGCAGCGAGGTGATCTGCGGGGCGGCGGCCCGCCAGTAGCTGCCGAACTCGAAGTCGCCCTCGTCGGCCCGGCCTTCGACCGAGGCGTAGTAGCCGCGGATGGTGCGCGGGCCGGAGGCGGTCCCGGCGTGCAGCCAGAAGCCGTCCCAGGAGCGGGCGAACGCCAGGGTGGCGCCGCGGAGTTCGGTGGCCTTGTCGGTCTTCACCGACAGCTTGTGGGCGTCCCGGGCGTCGAGGACGACGGTGGTGTCCTTCTTCAGCTCCAGCTGCGGGCGGCCGAGGTAGCTGAGCGAGTCGGTCAGCCGGGCGTTCTCGCCCGCGTCGGGCGTGGTGACGAAGGAGGAGAGGAAGTAGCTTCCGGGGCGCAGGCGGTAGACCTGGTCGGCGGCCCCGTCGTTGAAGCGGCGCTCGCCGCTCGCGTCGTCGGTGCCGATGACGTCGAGGGAGGACGCGCCGGTCGCCGGCTTGCCCTGACGGTCGATCAACTTGACGCGCAGGGTGACCGTTTCGGGCTCCACGTAGAGCGAGAACGGGGTGGAGACGTGGATGCCGCCGGGGCCGGTGGCGAGGACGCGGCCGGTGACGTCTCCGTACTGGGCGCGCTCCAGGCGGGCGTCGGGGTCGAGTGCGAGGGGGACCTGGACGGTGGCGCCGGCCGGGACGGTGACGGTGCGCGCGCCGAGGCGGGCGACGGCCGTGGGGGTCCCCCCGGACGAAGTCCGGGGGAGGACGGCGGAGCCGTCGTTGCCGGTGACCTTCTCGACGGCCAGCCGCAGGGTGACGGGGGCGTCGGAGGTGTTGGTGTACGGCACGGAGACCGTGGTGCGGTCGCTCCTGTCCTGCGGCCAGGCGAAGGTGCCGCCCTGGACGGCGGGGGCGCCGAGGACCGTCTGGTCGATGGCGGCCTTGACGTCGAGGCGGCCGCCGCCGACCTCGCGGACGTCGCCGGGGAGGTCGCTGTCGGCGGAGGAGACGAGGGCAGCCTTGACCTGCTGGGCGGTCCAGTCGGGGTGGCGCTGCTTGACGATGGCGGCGGCGCCCGCGACGTGCGGGGTCGCCATCGACGTACCGGACATGGACTGGTAGGCGGACACGCCCCGGCCGCCGGCCGCGGCGGCGGAGATGCCGACGCCGGGCGCGGCCAACTCGGGCTTGAGGGTGTGGTTCACGATCGTCGGGCCGCGGCTGGAGAACCACGCGGTGGAGTCGTCGCGGTCGGTGGCGCCGACGGTGAGCACACCGGGCGCGCAGCCGGGCGAGGAGACCGTGTTGAGCGTCGGACCCGAGTTGCCGGCGGCGATGACGAACAACGTGCCCTTGTTCCGGGCGAGTTCCTCGGCGGCGACGCTCATCGGGTCGGTGCAGTCGGTGGGTACGGGGCTGCCGAGGCTCATGGAGACGACGTCGGCGCCCTGGGCGACGGCCCACTCCATGCCGGCGATGATCCAGGAGGCGGCGCCGGAGCCGGAGTCGTTGAGGACCTTGCCGTTGAGGAGCGCGGCGCCGGGGGCGACGCCCTTCTTCCTGCCGCCGCTCGCGGCGCCGGAGCCGCCGACGGTGGAGATGGTGTGGGTGCCGTGGCCCTGGCGGTCGTCGGTGGTCTCGGAGTCGGTGAAGTTCTCCGAGGCGGCGATGCGGCCCTTGAGGTCGGGGTGTTCGGCGTCGGCGCCGGTGTCGAGGACGGCGACCTTGGTGCCCGTGCCGTCGTAGCCGTCGGCCCAGGCCTCGGGGGCGTGGACCTGCTTCGTCGACTGCTCCAGGGTGGCCTCGACCTTGCGGTCGAGCCAGAGCTTCTTCAGTCCGGCGGCGGAGCGGGCGCCGGGGGCCTTGATCTCGGCCCAGAAGACGGCGGCCTGCTTCTTCTCGGCCGTGAGGGCGACGCCGTCGACGGCCTTGAGGACCTGGCCGCGCCGCGCGCCGCGCGGGGCGGCGGGGACGGAGCGGGCGAGGTCGGAGCCGTAGACCGCGATGAGGGGCAGCGTGGTGGTGGCCGCGTCGTCGTAGCCCTGGCGGACGAGGCCGGTGACGTTGAAGAGCTCTTCGTCGACGCGTCCGGCGGCGAGCGCGTCGGCGGCGTCCTCGGGGTAGACGTACAGGTCCTGGCCGGAGCGGCGGGTCTGGACGAGGGGGACGGTGCCGTCCTCACGCGGGAGGACGGTGGCCGCCGGGTCGCCCTGGGCGTCACGGGTGACCAGGACGCGGTCTCCGGTGACGAGGGTCACCGTGGCGGCTCGGCCGCCGGTGCCCTTGCCGGCGCGGGCCGCGGCCTCGCTGCCGACCAGCGGTCGCTTGCCGGTCGTGTCGTCCTGCGGCGCGTCGGCCATGGACGGCGCGACCGCGGTGACGGCCAGGACGGCGGCGGTCGCCGCCCCCAGGGCCGTACGCGAAATCGGGCGCATCGCTCTCCCCATCTGAATTCGGAAAAAGGGCGCAAAAAGCCCTTCTCCGAAGGCTGTTGGTGCTGCGGTGGCGCCACATTGGCAGAGGTGAGGGCGGTGCAGGGATGATGGGCGAGGCGGGAATGCGCCGTGGCCGTTTCCCGCCAGGTCACCAACGGAACGAATGCCTCCGGTGAACGTCCCGGAAAGATCGGGAACGCCCACCGGACGCACGGCGAGGGGTGGGGCATCCATGCTGGGAGCGATAGGACTCGACGAGCGCCAGGAGTCCGCGTACCGGGCCCTGGTGGCGCTGGGCGCCGCCGAGGTCACCGATCTCGCGCACCGGCTCGCCCTGCCCGAACAGGACACCGAGCGGGCCCTGCGCCGACTCGAGTCTCAGGGGCTCGCCGCCCAGTCCTCGGCCCGCACCGGACGGTGGGTCGCGGCGCCGCCCGGGGTGGCTCTCGGCGCGCTGCTCACCCAGCAGCGCCACGAGCTGGAGCAGGCCGAACTGGCGGCGGCGCTGCTCGCCGAGGAGTACCGCGCCGAGGCCGAGGCCGTCGCCGTGCACGACCTGGTGGAGGTGGTGACCGGCGCCAGCGCGGTCACCCACCGCTTCCTCCAGCTCCAGCTGGGCGCGACGGAGGAGGTCTGCGCCCTCGTCACCGGCAAGCCGATCGCGGTCACCGGCATGGAGAACGACGCCGAGGAGCAGGCCGCCGGGCGGGGCGTCCGCTACCGGGTGGTGATCGAGCGCGAGGTCCTCACCCTGCCGTCCGGCCTGCTGGAACTCTCCGCGGCGCTCGGCCGCGACGAACTGATCCGCGTCGCCGACCGCGTCCCCACCAAGCTGGTGGTCGCCGACCGGTCCCTGGCCATGGTCCCGCTGACCGGCCGGGGCGCCGAACCCGCGGCCATCGTCGTGCACGCGAGCGGGCTCCTCGAATCGCTCATGGGCCTCTTCGAGTCGGTGTGGCGGGAGGCCCTGCCGCTGCGTCTCGGGGCCGGCGCGCAGATCATCGAAGACGAGGCGCCCGGTCCTGACGGCATGGACCTGGAGATCCTGTCGCTGCTGCTCGCCGGGATGACCGACGCGAGCGTGGCCAAGCAGCTGGACCTGGGGCTGCGGACCGTCCAGCGCCGGGTGAAGGGGCTGATGGAGCTGAGCGGGGTGACCACCCGGCTCCAGCTGGGCTGGCACGCGTACGAGAAGGGGTGGGTGGCCCGCGGCTGACGTCCGGCCGTATGGGAAGGTGAGCGGCCGGTTCCGCATTCGTGTCCGCGGTCACCCCGGCGACCACCCCGGATTCACCTCAGGATTCGCCTCCGCGCTCACCTCAGGAGTACCCCCATGAACGGAAGGCGCCGTCGCGCCCTGCTCGCCACCGTCCACCCCCTCCTGGAGCCCGGGGAGCGGGTCGAGGTGACGTGCGTCGTGAACCTGAGCAGCGTCTCCGTGCGGCGGACGGCGGCGTTCGCGGTGGCCTCCGCGCTCGCGTCCGGCGGCTCGATGGCGGTGATACCGACGCCCGTGCCGATGTACCTGACGATGACCGACCGCCGGCTCCTCGTCCACCGGGCGGACCCGGTGTTCGCCAAGCCGGTGGAGCACGTCCTCACCGTCGCGCGCGCGGGCCTCGTCCGCTCGGAGATCAAGGAACGGTTCGTCAACTCCTCCTTCGTCGTCTCCCCTGCCGCGGGCGGGGACGGGCTGAAGATCCTCTTCCCGCTGCTCGGCCGCAAGGAGCGCGACCTGGTGGCCGCGGCACTGCCCCTCGCGGCCTGACCGGCACCGGCACCGGCACCGGCAGGACACCCCAGGGCCGGGTGTCCCCCCTTCGGTCCCCCGTCCGCCCGACGCGACCTGCGGAAACCCGTTCCGTCCTGCACCCTGGGCAACGTGGGTGTGTGGCAGCTCCTGATGATCGCGACGGTGATGCTGCTCGGTCTGTTCGGGGTACTGGCCCCCGGCGTGCCGGGGACGTGGCTGGTGTGGGCGGCGATGCTCTGGTGGTCGCTCCACGAGCGGACGAGCCTCGCCTGGATCCTGCTCGTCTCCTCGACCGGCCTGCTGCTCCTCACCCAGGTGATCGTCTGGCAGCTGCCACCACGCCGCTTCCGGGGTGTCGGCATCACCCGCCGGATCGTGGCGTACGCCGGGGTCGGCGCGCTCCTGGGCTTCGTCCTGATCCCCGTGGTCGGCGCCGTCCCCGGCTTCGTCGGCGGCATCTACCTCGCCGAACGGCTCCGCCTCGGCGGCCACGGCCAGGCCCGCGCGGCCACCCGGACCGTCATGCGCGCGGCCGGCACGAGCGTCCTCGTCGAGCTCTTCTCCTGCCTGCTGATCGTGGGCGCCTGGGCGTGCGCGGTCATCTGGGGCTGACGATCCCGGCCGGGGGATGTTCCGGACAGGACCTAGGGCGGAGGGCGGAGTCCGGACCCGTCCCGCCGCCGATCCGCCGGGGGCCCCGAAGCGCGATGCTGGGCGTATGAGGGATTTCGAGGGTTTCAGCGAGGCGGAGCTCGCCTATCTCACGGAGGGCCGGCGGCTCGGCCGGATGGCGACCGTCGACCCGTCCGGCCAGCCACAGGCCAATCCGGTGGGGTTCTTCCCGCAGGACGACGGCACCGTCCTGGTCGGCGGGCTCGCGATGGGCCGTACGAAGAAGTGGCGCAACCTGCGGGAGAACCCGAAGGTGGCGCTGGTCGTCGACGACCTGGCGAGTGTCCGTCCCTGGCGGGTGCGCGGCGTCGAGATCCGCGGTGAAGCGGAACTCCTCGTGGGCCCGCACGAGCTCGGCCCGCACTTCAGCGAGGAGGTCATCCGGATCCATCCGCGCCGGATCCACAGCTGGGGGCTTGAGGAGCCCGGCTAGGAAGGTCGGGACCCGGTTCCGTGTGCCACGGCTCGGGGCGGTTCCCCGAGGTAGCGGGCCGCGTACGAGCGCCACGGCCGCCACTCCTCCGCGTCCGGGCCGTCCGCCGGGGGCACGTCCGGGTCGCCGAGGGCGCGCATCCGGATCAGCGCGGCGGCCCCGGCCGTGACGCCGGGGACGGCGCGCAGGGCCCGCTCGGCGTCGTCGCGGTCGGCGCCGGGGTCGAGGCGCACGGTCCCGTCGGCGAGGGCGCGGGCGAGCGGCCCCGCGACGGGGTGGCCCGTCAGGGCGGCCGGTGCGGGGAAGACGTGGGTGAGGGTGCCGCAGGCCTCGACCAGCGGCGTGCCGTGCGGCACGACGATCCGGGCCGACTCCTCGGGCCCGAGGACCGTCCGCAGGGCGAACTCCTCGGGCTCGGCCGTGCCCGGGGAGCGCACGCCGGGCCGGGCCGCCACCACGGCGGCGAGCCCGGGGGCTGCCCCGAGGCGTTCGGCGACCGCGTAGGGGTCGGCGTCCAGGTCGAAGAGGCGGCGCAGCCGGTGCACGGCGGTGGTGAGGTCGCGCAGCTCGGTGAGGTGGATGCGGGCGTCGAGCCAGCGGCCCGCGGAGCGCTCGTCGACGGAGACGACGCCGGTGCCGTACGGGAGGCGGAGCGTGCGGCGGTAGGTGCGGGCGCCCGGCGCGCCGACGACCTCCTCGACGCGGGGCACCGCCTCGGCCGCCAGCAGGTCGAAGACCTCGCCGGCCGCGTACGGCCCCCGGTGGGCGAGCCGCAGCGGCACCCCGGCGGCGAGCGCGGTGCGGGCTCCCGCGCCGGTGCCCGCTTCGGCGCGCAGCGCGGTCGGGGTGCGGGCGTAGACCGCGCGGATGGTGTCGTTGAACTGGCGGACGCTGGCGAATCCGGCCGCGAAGGCGATCTCCGTGACGGGCAGTCCCGTGGTCTGGAGCAGCAGCCGCGCGGTGTGCGCCCGCTGGGCGCGGGCGAGGGCGACGGGCCCGGCACCGAGCTCGGCGGTCAGCTGGCGCTGCACCTGGCGGGTGCTGTAGCCGAGGCGACCGGCGAGGCCGGGCACGCCCTCGCGGTCGACGACGCCGTCGCCGATCATCCGCATGGCGCGCCCGACGACGTCGGCCCGCACGTTCCACGCGGCCGAGCCGGGCACGGCGTCCGGCCGGCAGCGGCGGCAGGCCCGGAAGCCGTGGCCCTGGGCCGCGGCGGCCGTCGGGAAGAACGAGACGTTCTGCCGTTTGGGCGTGACGGCGGGGCAGCTGGGCCGGCAGTAGATCCCGGTGGTCCGGACCGCGAAGAAGAACTCTCCGTCGAACCGCGCGTCCCTGCTGCTGACCGCCTCGTAGCGGGTGTCGTCGTCCCTCACGCCTCCCAGTGTGCGGCCGGCCGGCGACCGGGGCTCGCGGTTTTCGGACACCACGCTCCCCGGGCGGCCGTACGACCACCACTCCGCACGCGGGGCACTCCCGGGCAGCCGTACGACCGCGGCCCGGTGCGTACGTCGCCTGCCGGGGCCGTACGAGCACGCCCCCGTGCGTACGCGCTGGGCCGGGGCCGTACGACCGCGGCCCCCGTGCGTACGCGCTACCGCACGCGCCCGCTGCGCTTGAACTCCATGGCGGCGCGGCCCGCGTCGCCCTTGCGCTTCCAGTCCTTGCGGATCTCGTTGCGCAGGCGGGCGTCGGTCTTGGCCACGAGACGCTGGTTCTCGCGCAGGAGCTTGCGGAAGCTCTCCAGCCGGCGCACGGGCAGGGTGCCGTCGTCGATCGCGGCGAGGACCGCGCAGCCCGGCTCCGCCTCGTGGGCGCAGTCGGGGAAGCGGCAGTTCCCGGCCAGGTCCTCGATCTCCGAGAAGACCTGGCCGACGCCGGTCTCGGCGTCCCAGAGGCCGACGCCGCGCAGTCCGGGGGTGTCGATGAGGACTCCCCCGCCCGGCAGGACGAAGAGGTTGCGGGTGGTGGTGGTGTGGCGGCCCTTGCCGTCGACGTCACGGGCGGCCTGGACCGTCATGACGTCGTGGCCGACGAGCACGTTGGCGAGGGTCGACTTCCCGGCGCCGGAGACGCCGAGGAGCACGGTCGTGCCGCCGGCGACGGTCGCGGCCAGCGCGTCGAGGCCCTCTCCCGTCGTCGAGCTGACGGGCAGCACCCGGACGCCGGGGGCGATCGTCTCCACGTCCTCGACGAGGTAGGACAGCCCGACGGGGTCGGGCACGAGGTCCGCCTTGCTGAGGACGATCGTCGGCTGGGCGCCGGACTCCCACGCCAGGGCGAGGAAGCGCTCGATCCGGCCGAGGTCGAGTTCGACCGCGAGCGAGACGGTGATGACGGCGTGGTCGACGTTGGCCGCGAGGATCTGGCCCTCGGACCGCTTGGACGAGGTGGAGCGCGCGAAGGCCGTACGGCGCGGCAGGCACGCCCGTACGTAGCGCGGGTCGCTCGCCCCTTCGGGGTCGACGGCGGCCCAGTCGCCGGTGCAGACGACCCGGAGCGGGTCGTGCGGCGTCACGAACGCCGTGTCGGCGCGCACGACCCCGTCGGGGGTGGCGACGTCGCACTGGCCCCGGTCGACACGGATGACCCGCCCGGGGACGAGTCCCTGGGCGGCGTAGGGCGCGAAGTCGGCGGCCCAGCCGGAGTCCCAGCCGTGGGCGTCGAGCAGGGAGGAAGAAGAGGAGAAGTCGCGGGAAAGCGAGAAAGACAAGGGGGACCCTTCAAGGGGCGGCCCCGGCGGAAAGACGAGCAGAGTGAGGTCAGCCGGTGGCCGCGGAGGTGGTGTGGAGGAACATCCGCGTGTGGGCGAGGCCCTTCGTGATGACAGCCATCGGTCACACCTCCTGTGTGTGTCTTTCGCGATCTTGTACGGCATCCACCGTAGCCGGAGCGGTCCGGCGCGCGCCACGGGTTTTTCCGGACCGGATTCCGGCGAGGCCCCGGGCGTCCGGCGGCGCGGCCGCTCGTTCCGCGTCCGATTCGTACAAGACCGTGGCGCCGTGGGCCGCCTAGCGTGCGGGGCATGGACACTGCCCCCCGGGTCACCCCCCGTCTCGACCTCGTCGGCCTCGTCGTCTCGGACATGGCCGCGTCGCTCGCCTTCTACCGCCGGCTCGGCCTGGAGGTGCCGGCCGGGGCCGAGTCGGCGCCGCATGCGGAGGCGGTGCTGCCGGGCGGGCTGCGGATCGCCTGGGACACGGAGGACGTCGTGCGCTCGTTCGACCCGGGGTGGACCCGGCCGACGGGTGGACACCGGATCGAGCTCGCGTTCCGGTGCGGGGCGCCCGAGGAGGTGGACGCCGTGTACGAGGAGCTGGTCACGGCCGGGTACCGGGGGCATCTGAAGCCCTGGGACGCGGTGTGGGGCCAGCGTTACGCGGTGGTGCTCGACCCGGACGGCTCCGAGGTCTCGCTGTTCGCGGACGCGGCGACCGAGCGGGCGTAGGCACCGAGGGTGGTGCCGGCCAGGGCCCGGGTCTCGCGGGCGAGATGGGCCTGGTCGGCGCAGCCGGAGCGGAGGGCCGCCTCCGCATAGGGCACTCCGGCCCTGACCAGGGCGAGGGCCCGCTGGAGCCGGAGGACGCGCGCGAGGGTCTTGGGGCCGTAACCGAAGGCGTCGAGGGAGCGCCGGTGCAGCTGCCGGGCGCCGATTCCGACCGCGTCGGCGGTCTCGGCCACCGGGCGGCCGGCCGCGAGGTGCGCGGCGACGGCCCGGAGCAGCGGGTCGGGGGCGGGACCGTCGGCGGCGCGGCGCAGGACGAGCGCATCGAGGGCGGCGGCCGGATCGGGGGCCTCCGTGACGCGTTCGCCGAGCCGCCGCGCCCGGGCCTCGCCCCACAGCGCGCCGAGGGCGACCCGGCGGTCGCGGAGTTCGTGGGCGGGTACGCCGAGGAAGGCGGGCGCGTCCCCGGGCGCGAAGCGGATCCCGGCGAAGCGTCCGGCGGTCTCCCCCGGCACGTACGCGCGTGTGTCGGGTCCGGCGACGAGCAGGTGTCCGTCGGCCCAGATCAGGTCCATGCAGCCGTCGGGCAGGACGGACGGCGCGGACCGGGTGCCCCGCACGGCGGACCCGGCGGTCCGGGTCCACAGGACGGCTCCGTCGAGCAGGGCGGGGCGCTCCTCGTACATCCTTCGAGCCTAGGCCGTTTCCTTCGGATCACGCCGCGAGCCCGGCGAGGTCCGGAAGGGACGGCCTGGAGCCCGACGGGCGTCAGTCCTTCTCCCAGCCGGAGTGCAGGCGGGACTTCACGTCGTCCGGGGGGAGGAACTTGGACCAGCGCTCGGGGAACTCGGAGGGCATGTCCGGGTCGTCCTCGTCGACGTCGTCCGCCTCGGCGCGGACGCGGGCGACGAGTTCGGCGGCCTGGAGGGCGCGGGCCCGTTCGTTGGCCTCGCGGGCGGCGGCGGTGGCGACGGAGGGCCAGACGCGGTCGATGGCGGCGTTCACGGCGGCGCCGACGAGCACGGCGAAGGCCGAGATGCCGATCCAGAGGAGGACGGCGATGGGGGCGGCGAGGGAGCCGTAGATGGTGGGGCCCTCGACCTGGCTGGTGAGGTAGATCCGCAGCAGGAAGCTGCCCAGGGTCCACATGGCGAGCGCGACGAGGGCGCCGGGGATGTCCTCGATCCACGGCGATCTGACGGGCACGGACACGTGGTAGAGCGTGGTGAGGAAGGCGACCGAGAGCAGGGTGACGGCCGGCCAGTAGAGGACGGCGACGACCTCCGTGCCCCAGGGGACGAGCTCGACGACCCGGTCGGGGCCGACGACCGCGAGGGGCAGCACGACGGCTCCGATGAGCAGCGCCACGATGTAGAGGAGCAGGGCGAGGAGCCGGGTCTTGACGATGCCCCGGTGCCCGTCGAGTCCGTACATGACGGTGATGGTGTCGATGAAGACGTTCACCGCGCGCGAGCCGGACCAGAGGGCGATGGCGAAGCCCAGGGAGATGAGGTCGGGCCGTTTGCCCTGGGTGATGTCGTCGAGGAGGGGTTCGGCGATCTCGTGGACGCCCCGCTCGGACAGGACCGTGCCGGCCGCGTGGAGGATGTTCTCCCGGATGCTGGCGACCGTGTCGGTGTTGGTCCAGTCGTCGGCGTATCCGAGGACGGCGATGAGGCCGAGGAGGAGCGGCGGCAGCGACAGCAGGGTGAAGAACGCGGCCTCGGCGGCCAGGCCGAGGATCCGGTACTCGATGCACGAGTTGACGGTGTCCTTGAGGAGCAGCCAGACCATCTTCCGCTTCGAGACGTTGCGGTAGAGGACGCGCGCGCGGTGGAGCCTGCTCCAGGGCCGCCGCTCGGGCCGTTCGGGTGTTTCGCTTGCTGCCTGCACCTGCTTACCGTATCGGCATGTCAGGGAGCACCCACACAGTGACCAACCAGGCTCCGCCCCTGGTGGGATACGACGTCTTCACGAGCGATCGAGCGCTGGTGGAGGCGGTCGAACGCCACCTCGCGCCGGAGCTCCTCGCGCAGGCCCGCGAGGAGCTCGTCCTGCTGGGCCGGGCGTCCGGGTCCGAGCAGGTGCGGGAGTGGGGAGAGCTGGCGAACGCCTTCCCGCCGCGCCTGCGGACCCACGACCGGTACGGCGTCCGGATCGACGAGGTCGAGTTCCATCCGGCCTGGCACCGGCTCCTCGGCCGGTCCGTGGGCGCCGGACTCACGGACGCGTGGGGCCGTCCGGGTGGTCACGTCCGGCGGGCCGCCGGGTTCCTGGTGGCCTCGCAGCCGGAGGCGGGGCACGGCTGCCCGCTGTCGATGACGCACGCCGCGGTGCCCGCCCTGCGCGCCGAGCCGGAGCTCGCGGAGGTCTGGGAGCCGGCGGCCACGTCGCACGTGTACGAGCGGGGGCTCGCGCCGGTCGCGGAGAAGGCCGGCGTGCTGCTCGGCATGGCGATGACGGAGAAGCAGGGCGGCAGCGACGTACGGGCGAACACGACGGAGGCGCGGCCGCTGGCGGCCGACGGGGAGTACGTCCTGACGGGCCACAAGTGGTTCTGCTCGGCCCCGATGTCGGACGCCTTCCTGGTGCTCGCGCAGGCGCCGGCGGGGCTGACCTGCTTCCTGGTGCCGCGGGTGCTCGCGGACGGCTCGCGCAACGCGTTCGCGCTCCAGCGGCTCAAGGACAAGCTCGGCAACCGGTCGAACGCCTCCGCCGAGGTGGAGTTCGACGGGACGACGTGGGCGCGCCGGGTGGGCGAGGAGGGCCGCGGGATCCACGTGATCATGGACATGGTGGCGGCGACCCGGCTCGACTGCGTCCTCGGCTCCGCGGCGCTCATGCGGCAGGCGGTGGCGCAGGCCGTGCACCACTGTGCGTACCGCGAGGCGTTCGGCGGCCCGCTGATCGACAAGCCCCTGATGCGGAACGTCCTGGCCGACCTCGCCCTGGAGTCCGAGGCTGCCACGGCCCTCGGCATGCGTCTGGCGGCGGCCTACGACGCCGCCGACGCCGGCGGCAGCGACGCCGAGCAGGAGCGCGCCTTCCTCCGTATGACCGTGCCGGTGGCGAAGTACTGGGTGACGAAGCGCTGTACGCCGATGGTGGCGGAGGCGCTCGAATGCCTGGGCGGCAACGGCTACGTGGAGGAGTCCGGCCTGCCCCGGCTGCTGCGGGAGTCGCCGCTCAACTCCGTCTGGGAGGGCTCGGGGAACGTCCAGGCCCTCGACGCGGTGCGGGCGCTGCGCACCGGGCCGGCCGTGCTCGACGCCTTCCTGCGGGAGGTGGGGGCGGCGCGCGGCGCGGACCACCGGCTCGACCGGGCGATCCGGGGCCTGCTCGTCGAACTGGCGGACCTGGAGGGGATCGAGGCGCGGGCGCGCCGGCTCGTCGAGCGGATGGCCCTGGTCCTCCAGGCCTCGCTGCTCGTCCGGTGGGCGCCACCGGAGGTCGCGGACGCGTTCTGCGCCGGGCGCCTCGGCGGGGACGGCGGCACCGCGTTCGGGACGCTGCCGCACACGCTGGACCTGCGCGCGCTCGTGGAGCGGGCACGGGTGGCGGTCTGACGGGCCGTCCGCGGAAAGGTGTGGCCGCGCGTACCAGGGGTGGACCCGGAAGGGTCGGCACGCGCGGAAAAGCGGGGGTGGTGCTGCGCCGACACGGCACCACCCACCGCTCGCACCAGCGTCGCCCACGGCGCCGGTCGATCGCCAGAGTTGCAAAGGGTTGCAGGATTGTGCGAACCGGGCCTCGCGGGACGTCCCGGGACGGCACGATGGGCACCGACACTCCGGACATCTGCCCCGTGCAGAACCGATACAGCACCCCGGGTGGCTGGGAGAGACCGATGAAGAACACGCAGCTCGACATGAGGCGACTGGCCTCCATGGACGCCGCCCAGGCCGCCAGACTGCTGCACCGGGTGCGCGAGGAGACCCTCGCGGGCCGTACGCCCCCGATCGCGCCCCGCGCCGTGATCGACGCGTCCTGGCAGCGGATGGCCCGACTCGGTCTCGACCCCGACCAGAGCACGGACAGCGTGCTGCTCCAGCGGGACGAGCTGGAGGAGCGGCGCAGGACCACGCTCCTGTCCGACGTCATGCACACGCTGAGCGGCGGGCTCGCCGGCATCGCCGACGCCTCCCTCCAGATCATGGTGGTCACCGACGAGCACGGCCGGGTGCTGTGGCGCCAGGGGAACCCCTCGGTACTGCGGCGGGCGAGCGGCATCTGCCTGGAGGAGGGCGCGGCCTGGTCCGAGCACGCCACCGGCACCAACGCGGTCGGCACGGCGCTCGCCATGGGCCGGGCGGTCCAGGTGCACTCCGCCGAGCACTACGTCCAGTCGCTGCACAACTGGACCTGCGCCGCCGCTCCCGTGCACGACCCGCGGGACCAGCGGCTCCTGGGCATCCTGGACGTCAGCGGTCCCGCGTCCAGCTTCCACCCGGCGATGCTGGCGCTCGTCGACTCGGTGGCGCAGCTCGCCGAGGCCGAGATGCGGGAGCGGCACCGCGGGTCGATCGAGCGGCTGCGGGCGGTGGCCGCGCCGATCCTGTGCCGGGTGGGCGGCCGTGCGGTCGCCGTGGACTCCCACGGCTGGACGGCGGCCGTGACCGGGCTCGCGCCGGTGGACCGGATCGCGCTGCCCAAGTCCTTCCGGGCCGGGCGGATGTGGCTCCCGTCGCTCGGCGTGTGCGCGGTGGAGCCGCTGCCGGGCGGCTGGCTGCTGCGGGTCGAGGAGGAGGCCCGGCCCGCGGAGCCCGGCGCGGAGGCGGCGAGCCGGGTCGTCCTCGACCTCAGCCGGCCGCGCCGCTGGACGGTGGCCGTCTCGGGGGTGGCGGGCAGCTGGCAGCAGGAGCTCAGCCCCCGGCACGCCGAGCTCCTCTACGTCCTCGCGCTCCACCGCGACGGGCGGACGGCTGCGGAGCTGGCGGACGACGTCTTCGGCGACCGCACCCGGACGGTCACCGTGCGCGCGGAGATGTCCCGGGTCCGCCGCAACCTGGCCGGGGTCCTCGCGCACCGCCCCTACCGCTTCCGCGAGGAAGTGGCGGTGGAGGTCCTGCGCCCCCGGCTCCCCGCCGACCTGCTCCCCCACTCGACGGCCCCGGCGGTCCGGGCGGGCCGGGCGGGCCGGGCGGCGGCGAACACCTAGGGCCTGCCGAAGAACTCACGGCGCCGCCCTCCGTTCGTTCCGGCCCGGTCGGCCCGGTCGGCCCGACGCCGACGCCGACGCCCGGCACATGACGGATGGCGCATGGCGTCCGAAGCTGTCCAGCATGCGGACGGGCGTCTGTCCGGTGGCCCGCGGGGACGGCCGGGAGCCGGGCCGGTCTGGGAATCCGGCGCTCCACATGATGCGATGGGCCTATGAGCATCACTCTCACCACCTGGTCCCTCGAACAGACCTCGCCGTCCGACCTGCGCCCCGCGACCCCGCCGGCGGGCGACGACGTCACGATCCGACGGGCCGAGGTGCCGTCGGCGGAGTTCAGCCGCTTCCTCTACACCGCGGTCGGCGGCGACATCCGCTGGTCCGACCGGCTGTCGCTGACCTACAAGCAGTGGCAGGAGATCGTGGAGAAGCCGGGCGCCGAGATCTGGGTGGCGTACGAGAAGGGGACGCCGGCCGGGTACGTGGAGCTGGACCCCCAGGACGACGGCGTGGTGGAGATCGTCTACTTCGGCCTGATCCCCGCCTTCCGGGGCCGCCGGATCGGCGGACACCTCCTGTCGTACGGAGTGGAGCGGGCCTGGGACCTGGCGGCGCGCTGGCCGGGCCGCGAGGAGACGAAGCGGGTGTGGCTGCACACCTGCTCGCTCGACGGCCCGCACGCGATGGCCAACTACGAGCGGCGCGGCTTCCGGCTCTTCGACACCAAGGTCGAGGAGGCCGAGGAGGCCGAGACCCCCGGCCCGTGGCCCGGCGCCCACGCCTGAGGCGCGTCCGGAGTACCGTCGAAGCACCGCAAAGGGGCCCTGGTCAGGGCCCCTTTCGCGTGACCCAGAACACATTGTCTCGACAAGCGAGACCACTACGTCCGAATGCTGGACGATGCTGGACTGGGTCCAAAGTCCCGTGACACGCTTCCGTCATGTCTGGAACTGGAATTGCCTTGGTGAGTCGGCGGCACGTCGACCTCGGCCGCATGTCCAGCGCCATCTGTCCGGCGCGCTGAGAGAACCAGCACCGCCGCGATTTCCTTTCAGCCCGACTCTGCCCCACCCTGCTGCGCACTGACGCGCCACCCTCTGACCTGAGCGCGAGTGTGCAGGTCAGAGCCGCCCTCTCGCAGTCCCGAAGGACAAGACGCCATGGCCGCCACCCCGGAAAACCCCACCCCCGCCGCTGCCCGCCGCAAGACCGGGCGCCACCGTGGCGAGGGTCAGTGGGCCGTGGGGCACTTCACCCCCCTGAACGGCAATGAGCAGTTCAAGAAGGACGACGACGGTCTCAATGTGCGGACACGTATTGAGACGGTCTACTCGAAGCGCGGCTTCGACTCCATCGACCCCAACGACCTGCGCGGACGCATGCGCTGGTGGGGCCTCTACACCCAGCGCAAGCAGGGTCTGGACGGCACCAAGACGGGTGTCCTGGAGCCGGAGGAGCTGGACGACGAGTACTTCATGCTCCGCGTCCGCATCGACGGTGGCCGGCTGACCACCGAGCAGCTCCGCGTCATCGGCGAGATCTCCGAGGAGTTCGCCCGCGGCACCGCCGACATCACGGACCGGCAGAACATCCAGTACCACTGGATCCGCATCGAGGACGTCCCCGAGATCTGGAACCGCCTGGAGGCGGTCGGCCTGTCGACCACGGAGGCCTGCGGCGACACCCCGCGCGTCATCCTGGGCTCGCCGGTGGCCGGCATCGCCGCCGACGAGATCATCGACGGCACGCCCGCGATCGACGAGATCCAGCGGCGGATCGTCGGCAACAAGGACTTCTCCAACCTGCCCCGCAAGTTCAAGTCCGCGGTCTCCGGCTCGCCGCTCCTCGACGTGGCGCACGAGATCAACGACATCGCGTTCGTCGGCGTGCGTCACCCCGAGCACGGCCCCGGCTTCGACGTCTGGGTCGGCGGCGGCCTCTCCACCAACCCGAAGCTCGGCGTCCGCCTCGGCACCTGGGTCTCGCTCGACGAGGTCCCGGACGTCTACGAGGGCGTCATCTCGATCTTCCGCGACTACGGCTACCGCCGGCTGCGCAACCGCGCCCGCCTGAAGTTCCTCGTCGCCGACTGGGGCCCGGAGAAGTTCCGCCAGGTCCTTGAGGACGAGTACCTGAAGCGCAAGCTGACGGACGGCCCGGCCCCCGAGCAGCCCGCCGGCCAGTGGCGCGACCACGTCGGCGTCCACCGGCAGAACGACGGCCGCTTCTACGTCGGCTTCGCGCCGCGCGTCGGACGGGTCGACGGCGCCACCCTGACGAAGATCGCCGAGATCGCCGAGACGCACGGCTCCGGCCGGGTCCGCACCACCGCCGAGCAGAAGATGCTCGTCCTCGACGTCGAGGAGGCGCAGGTCGACGGCATCGTCGCCGCCCTGGAGGCGCTGGACCTGCGGGTCACCCCCTCGCCGTTCCGGCGCGGCACGATGGCCTGCACCGGCATCGAGTTCTGCAAGCTCGCGATCGTCGAGACGAAGGGCCGCGGCTCCTCGCTCATCGACGAACTGGAGCGCCGCATCCCGGAGTTCGACGAGCCGCTGACGATCAACATCAACGGCTGCCCGAACGCCTGCGCCCGCATCCAGGTCGCCGACATCGGCCTCAAGGGCCAGCTGGTCCTGGACGACGACGGCAACCGCGTCGAGGGCTACCAGGTGCACCTGGGCGGCGCCCTCGGCCTGGAGGCCGGCTTCGGCCGCAAGGTCCGCGGCCTCAAGGTCACCGCGGCCGAGCTCCCCGACTACGTGGAGCGCGTCCTCAAGCGCTTCCAGGCGGAGCGCGAGACCGGCGAGCGCTTCGCGACGTGGACGGCCCGCGCCTCGGAGGAGTCCCTCTCATGAGCGAGCGTGCCGCCCCGTTCTTCTGCCCCTACTGCGGCGACGAGGACCTGCGTCCGAACGAGCAGGGTCACGGCGCCTGGGAATGCGCAGCGTGCAGCCGAGCCTTCCAGTTGAAGTTCCTGGGGCTGCTCGCCCCGGCGACTTCGAGCAACACCCCTGGAAGGGACGAGATATGACGATCACTCAGCACGAAGAAGGCCAGGAAGCCACCGCAGCCGACCTCAAGGCACTCGCCGAGCAGGCCGGCCGCGATCTGGAGGACGCCCCCGCCCTCGAGATCCTCCGGTGGGCCGTGGACACCTTCGGCGAGCGGTTCTGCGTCACCTCCTCCATGGAGGACGCGGTCGTCGCCCACCTGGCCTCCCGGGTCCGCCCCGGCGTGGACGTCGTCTTCCTCGACACGGGCTACCACTTCGAGGAGACCATCGGCACCCGCGACGCCGTGGACGCCGTCATGGACGTCAACGTCATCACGCTGACCCCGCGGCAGACCGTGGCCGAGCAGGACGCCGAGCACGGCCCCCGACTGCACGACCGCAACCCCGACCTGTGCTGCGCGCTGCGCAAGGTCAAGCCGCTGGAGGAGGGCCTGACCGCGTACCGCGCGTGGGCCACCGGCCTGCGCCGCGACGAGTCCCCCACCCGGGCGAACACCCCGGTCGTCGGCTGGGACGAGAAGCGGCAGAAGGTCAAGATCTCCCCCATCGCCCGCTGGACCCAGGACGACGTCGACGCGTACGTCATGGAGCACGGGGTCCTCACCAACCCGCTCCTGATGGACGGTTACGCCTCCGTCGGCTGCGCGCCCTGCACCCGCCGCGTCGTGGAGGGCGAGGACGCCCGCGCCGGACGCTGGGCGGGCCGCGCCAAGACCGAATGCGGGATCCACGGCTGATGACCACGACCCCTCAGACCTCCCAGACCTCCCAGGAGAACCACGTGACCGGTGCCACCATCTGGCTCACCGGCCTGCCGAGCGCCGGTAAGACGACCATCGCGTACGAGCTGGCCGGCCGGCTCCGCGACGAGGGCCACCGCGTCGAGATCCTCGACGGCGACGAGATCCGCGAGTTCCTCTCGGCGGGCCTCGGCTTCACCCGCGAGGACCGGCACACCAACGTGCAGCGCATCGGCTTCGTCGCCGAGCTGCTCGCCTCGCACGGCGTGAAGGTCCTGGTCCCGGTCATCGCCCCGTACGCCGACAGCCGCGAGGCGGTCCGCAAGCGCCACCAGGCCGAGGGCACCGCCTTCGTCGAGGTGCACGTGGCCACTCCGGTGGACGTCTGCTCGGTCCGCGACGTGAAGGGCCTCTACGCCAAGCAGGCCGCGGGCGAGATCTCCGGCCTCACCGGCGTCGACGACCCGTACGAGGCTCCCGAGACCCCCGATCTGCGGATCGAGTCCCAGAACCAGACCGTGCAGGAGTCCGCGGCGCAGCTCCACGCGCTGCTCACCGAGAGGGGTCTGCTGTGACCACCGTTGCCCATGCTCACGACACCACGGACAGTCCGTTCGCGCTGTCGCACCTCGACTCCCTGGAGTCCGAGGCCGTCCACATCTTCCGTGAGGTGGCGGGCGAGTTCGAGCGGCCGGTGATCCTCTTCTCCGGCGGCAAGGACTCCATCGTCATGCTGCACCTGGCGCTGAAGGCCTTCGCGCCGGCGCCGGTGCCCTTCACGCTGCTGCACGTCGACACCGGGCACAACTTCCCCGAGGTCCTCGCCTACCGCGACCGCGTGGTGGCCGAGCACGGGCTGCGCCTGCACGTCGCCTCCGTCCAGGAGTACATCGACGCCGGCAAGCTGCGCGAGCGCCCCGACGGCACCCGCAACCCGCTGCAGACCGTCCCGCTGACCGAGGCGATCCAGCAGCACCGCTTCGACGCGGTGTTCGGCGGCGGCCGCCGCGACGAGGAGAAGGCCCGCGCCAAGGAGCGGGTGTTCTCGCTGCGCGACGAGTTCTCGCAGTGGGACCCGCGCCGCCAGCGCCCCGAGCTGTGGCAGCTCTACAACGGCCGCCACGCGCCCGGCGAGCACGTCCGCGTCTTCCCGCTCTCCAACTGGACCGAGCTGGACGTCTGGCAGTACATCGCCCGCGAGGGCATCGAACTGCCGGAGATCTACTTCGCGCACGAGCGCGAGGTCTTCGCCCGCAACGGCATGTGGCTGACGGCCGGCGAGTGGGGCGGCCCCAAGGACACCGAGACGGTCGAGAAGCGGCTCATCCGCTACCGCACCGTCGGCGACATGTCCTGCACCGGCGCCGTCGACTCCGACGCCACCACGCTCGACGCCGTCATCGCCGAGATCGCCGCCTCCCGCCTCACCGAGCGGGGCGCGACCCGCGCCGACGACAAGATGTCCGAGGCCGCGATGGAAGACCGCAAGCGCGAAGGGTACTTCTAATGAGCACGTCCACCGAGCAGTTCGCCGACGTCTCGGCCACCACCCTGCTGCGCTTCGCCACCGCCGGGTCCGTCGACGACGGCAAGTCCACCCTGGTGGGCCGGCTCCTGCACGACTCCAAGTCGGTCCTCACCGACCAGCTGGAGGCCGTCGAGGCCGCGTCCATCAAGCGCGGCCAGGAGGCGCCCGACCTGGCGCTGCTCACCGACGGCCTGCGGGCCGAGCGCGAGCAGGGCATCACCATCGACGTGGCCTACCGCTACTTCGCGACCGCCCGCCGCCGGTTCATCCTCGCCGACACCCCCGGGCACGTGCAGTACACCCGGAACATGGTCACCGGCGCCTCCACCGCCGAACTGGCCGTGGTCCTCGTCGACGCCCGCAACGGCGTCGTCGAGCAGACCCGCCGGCACGCCGCCGTCGCCGCCCTGCTGCGCGTCCCTCACGTCGTCCTCGCCGTCAACAAGATGGACCTCGTCGACTACGCCGAGCCCGTCTTCGCCGCCATCGCCGAGGAGTTCACGACGTACGCGTCCGAGCTCGGCGTCCCGGAGATCACCGCGATCCCGATCTCGGCGCTCGCCGGCGACAACGTCGTGGAGCCGTCCGCGCACATGGACTGGTACGGCGGTCCGACGGTCCTGGAGCACCTGGAGACCGTCCCGGTCAGCCACGACCTGACGGCCTGTCACGCGCGCTTCCCGGTCCAGTACGTGATCCGCCCGCAGACCGCCGAGCACCCCGACTACCGGGGCTACGCCGGCCAGATCGCGGCCGGTGCCTTCCGGGTCGGCGAGGAGATCACCGTCCTGCCGTCGGGGAAGACCTCCACGATCACCGGGATCGACGCGCTCGGCGAGTCCGTGGACATCGCCTGGGCCCCGCAGTCGGTCACGATCCGGCTCGCCGACGACATCGACATCTCGCGCGGCGACCTGCTCGCCCCGGTCGGCGACGCCCCGGCGACCAGCCAGGACGTCGAGGCGACGGTCTGCCACGTGGCCGACCAGCCGCTCTCGGTGGGCCAGCGGGTCCTGCTCAAGCACACCACGCGCACGGTCAAGGCGATCGTCAAGGAGATCCCCTCGCGGCTGACCCTGGACGACCTGTCCCAGCACCCGAACCCCGGGCAGCTGGTCGCCAACGACATCGGCCGGGTGGTCGTGCGTACGGCCGAGCCGCTCGCGCTCGACTCGTACGCGGACTCCCGGCGCACCGGTTCGTTCCTGCTGATCGACCCGGCGGACGGGACCACACTCGCGGCGGGCATGGCGGGCGAGTCCTTCGCCACGACCAAGGCCGTCGCCGCGGTGGACGAGGAAGAAGGGTGGGACTTCTGACATGAACCAGGACTTCTACGCCACCTTCGCGAAGGAGGGCGGCCGAGTCGGTTCCGGCGCCCTCGGCGCGGGCCGGGGAGGTGTCGCGCGATGTGCGTGCTGACCTCGATGCGCCGCATGAGCGGTGCGACACGGCTCCACCCGCTCCACCCCGAACGACATAAACGAAGACTTCGCAGAAGCTGAATCGAGGGGAACACTTCCCGTGCCTGCCACCACCCGTACCACCCTGCGCCGCGGCCTCGCCGCCGCCGCCGCCCTTCCGCTGCTGATCGGCGCGCTCGCCTCGTGCGGTTACGGCTCCGAGGCCAAGAACGACGAGAAGAAGGTGGCCGCCGAGGGCGACAAGCTCTCCGCCGACACCGTACGGCTCGGGTACTTCCCCAATCTCACGCACGCCACCGCGCTCGTCGGTGACCAGGAGGGCATCCTCCAGAAGGAGCTGGGCGGCACGAAGCTGGTGCCCACCACCTTCAACGCGGGCCCGTCCGAGATCGAGGCGCTGAACGCCGGCTCGATCGACATCGGCTTCATCGGCCCCTCGCCGTCCATCAACGGCTACGTCAAGACCAAGGGCACCAACCTCCGCATCGTCGGCGGCTCCGCCTCCGGTGGCGTGAAGCTCGTGGTGAACCCGGCGAAGATCAAGACCCTGGACGACCTCAAGGGCAAGAAGATCGCCACCCCGCAGCTCGGCAACACCCAGGACGTGGCCTTCCTCAACTGGATCTCCGAGAAGGGCTGGAAGGTCGACGCCCAGAGCGGCAAGGGCGACGTCTCCGTGGTCCGCACGGACAACAAGGTCACCCCGAACGCCTACGCCTCCGGCGCCATCGACGGTGCCTGGGTCCCCGAGCCGACCGCCTCGAAGCTGGTCAGCGACGGCGCGAAGGTCCTGCTCGACGAGTCCGACCTGTGGCCGGACAAGAAGTTCGTGATCACGAACATCATCGTGTCGCAGAAGTTCCTGGCGGCGCACCCGGACGTCGTCGAGGCGTTCCTGCGCGGCGCGGTGAAGACCAACGAGTGGATCAACGCCAACCCGGACAAGGCGAAGGCCTCGGCCAACGCCAAGCTGAAGGACCTCTCGGGCAAGGCACTGGGCGCCAAGGTGATCGACGCCGCGTGGCCGTCCATCCAGTTCACCAACGACCCGCTGGCGGCCACCCTCCAGGCCCAGGCCGACCACGCGGTGAAGGCCGGTCTCCTGAAGGAGCCCGAGCTGTCCGGCATCTACGACCTGAAGCCGCTCAACAAGGTCCTGAAGGCCGCGGGTCAGCCCGAGGTCTCCGACGCCGGTCTCGGCGCCGAGTAGTACCCCGAGCAGTCGGCTTCGGACACCCGTGCAGCAGCCCGAGTTCAGCATTACCAGGAGGTGACGACCATGGCCACGACCACGACGCTCGCCAAGGCCGAGGAAGGTGCGGCGGTGACCCATGCCGCCCGCATCGAGCATGTCTCGAAGTCCTTCGGCGGACCCGCCGGCGGGCAGCTCGTCCTCGACGACATCTCGCTCGATGTCGCCCCGGGCGAGTTCGTCACCCTCCTGGGCGCCTCGGGCTGCGGCAAGTCCACGCTGCTCAACCTGGTCGCCGGGCTCGACCGGCCGTCCGCGGGGTCCATCGAGACCCCCGGCGGCCGGCCGGCCCTGATGTTCCAGGAGCACGCCCTCTTCCCGTGGCTCACCGCGGGCAAGAACATCGAACTGGCCCTGCGACTGCGCGGGGTGCCCAAGGCCGACCGCCGCACCGAGGCCGAGCGGCTGCTCGACCTGGTGCGGCTGGGCGGCTCGTACGACAAGCGGGTGCACGAGCTGTCCGGCGGCATGCGGCAGCGGGTCGCGCTGGCCCGCGCGCTGGCCCAGGCCAGCGACCTGCTCCTGATGGACGAGCCGTTCGCCGCGCTCGACGCCATCACCCGGGACGTGCTGCACGACGAGCTGACCCGGATCTGGCGGGAGACGAAGCTGTCGGTGCTCTTCGTCACCCACAACGTGCGCGAGGCCGTGCGGCTGGCCGAGCGTGTCGTCCTCCTCTCCTCGCGGCCCGGCCGGATCGCGCACGAGTGGACCATCGACATTCCTCAGCCGCGTCGTATCGAGGACGCCGACGTCGCGGAACTGTCCCTCGAGATCACCGATCACCTGCGTGGGGAGATCCGCCGCCATGGCCAGCACTGAAACCGCCCTGAAGACGGAGAAGGCCGACGACCTCGCCGGCCTCGAAGCCGGCCTGGACGCGCTCGACAGCGTGCAGATCCGGCGGACCCCGGTCCGTGAGGTGCTGCTCAAGAAGGTGTTCCCGCCGGTCGTCGCCGTCGTGCTCGTCCTGGTCGTGTGGCAGCTCCTCGTCACGCTGAAGGTGACGGACGAGTACAAGCTGCCCGCCCCGTCCGCGGTGTGGGACAGCCTGACCGTGATGTGGAAGGAGGGGACGCTCCTCGGCGTCCTGTGGACCAGCGTGTCCCGGGCGCTCTACGGCTTCGTCCTCGCGCTGGCCATCGGCACCCCGCTGGGCCTGCTCGTCTCGCGCGTGAAGTTCGTGCGGGCGGCGATCGGCCCGATCCTGGCGGGTCTCCAGTCGCTGCCCTCGGTCGCCTGGGTGGCACCGGCCGTCCTGTGGCTCGGCCTCAACGACAGCATGATGTACGCGGTGATCCTGCTCGGCGCCGTCCCCTCCATCGCCAACGGCCTCGTCGCCGGCGTCGACCAGGTCCCGCCGCTCTTCCTGCGGGCGGGCCAGACACTCGGCGCGACGGGGCTCAAGGGCGCCTGGTACATCGTGATGCCGGCCGCGCTCCCGGGCTACCTGGCCGGCCTCAAGCAGGGCTGGGCGTTCTCGTGGCGTTCGCTGATGGCCGCCGAGATCATCGCGTCCTCCCCCGACCTGGGCCTCGGCCTCGGCCAGCTCCTGGAGAACGGCCGCAACAACATCGACATGGCCGGGATCTTCCTGGCGATCATCCTCATCCTGATCGTCGGCATCGCCATCGACCTGCTGATCTTCAGCCCGCTGGAGCGCACGGTGCTCCGCCGCCGTGGTCTGCTGACGAAGAGCTGAGCGCACCCGTGAACCGTCCTGCCCTCCCGTCGCCCACCACCGCCCTTGCGGGGAGGCGCTCCGCGCCCGTCCTCCTGGTCGTCGCCCACGGCAGCCGCGACCCGCGGCACGCGGCGACCGTCCAGGCGCTGGTGCGGCGGGTCGGCGCGCTGCGGCCGGGGCTGCGCGTGGAGACGGCGTTCCTGGAGTTCAACCTGCCGTCGGTGCCGGGGGTGCTCGACCGGCTCGCCGCCGACGGGGTGCGGGACGTGGTGGCGCTGCCGCTGCTGCTGACCCGCGCCTTCCACGCGAAGGCCGACATACCCGCCGCACTGCGCCAGGTGCCCCCGTCCCTGAGCATCCGCCAGGCGGAGGTCCTCGGCCCCTCGCCGCTGCTGATCGCGGCGGTGGAGCGGCGGCTGTACGAGGCCGGGCTCACGCCCGGCGACAAGAGCGCGACCGGGGTCGTCCTGGCCTCGGCGGGCTCCACAGACCCGGAGGCGATCGCGGTGATCGCAGAAACGGCGCGGGAGCTGCGGCGCACCGGTTGGTGCTCCGTGCGGCCCGCCTTCGCCTCCGCATCCCTTCCCCGTACGGACGAGGCCGTCCGCGCCCTGCGCGCGGAGCCGGGCGTCCGGCGGGTGGCCGTCGCCCCGTACGTCATCGCACCCGGCCGCCTCCCCGACCGCATCGCGGCCGGTGCCGCGGAGGCGGACGTCCTCGCGGACGTCCTCGGCCCCTCGCCCGAGCTGGCGCGTCTCCTGCTCGATCGGTACGACGGTGCGCGGGCGGCGCGGCACGCGGTGGCGCGTACCGCCTGAACGGCGGGCGTGAATGCCGGCGCGTGCGCCGACGCGTGCGCCGACGCGATGAAAATCACGCCTCCAACCGCACATCCCTTGAGCCCTCTTGTGCGTCTAGTGTGCGCCGGGTCCGTTTCGGACCGGGCGCACACCGACTCCTACCAAGGGCAGAACACTTTGCTGACTTCGACACTCGGCGTACGCCGTGCCGTCACCGTCTCGCTGACGACGTCGGCCGTACTGGCCGGGGGCCTGTTCGCGGGCCAGGCGCACGCCGCGACGCCCGCCCCGTCGATCACCGCCCCGGGCGGCTTCGTCATGAACAACGGGACGGGCGCCACGCTGTACGGGAAGGCCGCGGACACCCGCAGGTCCACCGGTTCCACCACGAAGATCATGACCGCGAAGGTGGTGCTGGCCCAGCGCGGTCTCAACCTCGACGCCAAGGTCACGGTCCAGAAGGCCTACAGCGACTACATCGTCGCCAAGAACGCCTCCTCCGCCCGGCTCATCGTCGGTGACAAGGTGACGGTCCGGCAGCTCCTCTACGGCCTGATGCTGCCGTCGGGGTGCGACGCGGCCTACGCGCTGGCCGACAAGTTCGGCACCGGCACCACCCGGGACGCCCGGATCAAGTCGTTCATCGGGAAGATGAACGACGAGGCCCGCAAGCTCGGCATGCGCAACACCCACTTCGACTCGTTCGACGGAATAAGCAATGGCAGCAACTACTCGACTCCGCGCGATCTGACGAAGCTCGCGAGCAGTGCGATGAAGGACGCCACCTTCCGCACCGTGGTGAAGACGAAGTCCACGAGCCAGAAGGTCACCACGAAGACCGGTGGCTACCGGTACATGTCGTGGACCAACACGAACAAGCTGCTGAGCACCTACAGCGGCGCGATCGGCGTGAAGACCGGTTCGGGTCCGCAGGCCAAGTACTGCCTGGTCTTCGCGGCCACCCGCAACGGCAAGACGGTCATCGGCGCGGTCCTCGGTGCGCCTTCCGAGACGAACCGGGCGGCCGACGTCAAGAAGCTGCTGGACTACGGCTTCAGCAGGTAGGAGGCACCCGCCGGCGGCCGCGGCTAACCGAAGTCGAGGCCGCCGGTGCGGGTCCGCTTGAGTTCGAACAGGTCCGGGTGGTTCGCGAGGACCCGGAAGCCGTCGAAGAGTTCGGCGGCGCGCTCGCCGCGCGGGATGGCCCGCAGGACGGGCCCGAACCAGACGGTGCCGTCGACGTGGATCGTCGGGGTGCCGACGTACCCGTCGGTCTCGGGCTCCTTGCCGGCGTCGTGGCTGCGGCGGACGGCCTCGTCGTAGGACGGGTCGTGGGCGGCGGCGGCGAGCTCGGGCGGCAGGCCCAGTTCGGTGAGCGACTCCGCGATGACGGCGTCGAAGTCCTTCTGCTTCTTCTCGTGGATGCGGGTGCCGTACGCGGTGTAGAGCGGGCGCAGGATCTCCTCGCCGTGCCGCTCGGCGGCGGCGACCGCCACCCGGACCGGGCCGATGGAGGCGTCGACGAGCTCGCGGTACCAGTCGGGCAGGGTGTTGCCCTCGTTGTGGACGTACAGGCTCATGACCTTGAAGCGGAGGTCGATGTCCCGGTGCTCCTCGACCTCCAGGATCCAGCGCGAGGTGATCCAGGCGAAGGGGCAGGCGGGGTCGAAGTAGAAGTCGACGGTGGGGCGGGACGGGGTCCCCGGCCGGGTCTCGGTGGTCGTCATACCGTCGAATCTAGCCAGGAGGTGGCCTGTCGTCCTGGTCCAATCACGGGCCGTCGCAGTGGGCCACTTCGCGGGTCGGTCAGTCCTCCCGGGTCATCTCGACGAGCTTGACCACGGTGTTCCAGTTCCTGGCGGTGACGACCAGCCCCTTCACGACGGACGGCCGGGACACCGCCTCGCCCAGCTTCGAGGTCCCGAGGCCGCCGGGGGTGTGGAGGTACAGCACCCGGTCGCCGAGGGCGAAGTCCTCCGGGGCGTACGCCTCGCGGTCGATCGCGGCGAACCGCTCGGGTTCGGCGGGCCCGGAGTAGTAGACGGCGTGCAGCTGCTTGCCTTCGAGCTCCGCGGCGGGGAACGGGCAGGCCTCGGCGACGGCGGCGAGGTAGTCGCCGTCGCGGACGATGCAGTCGACGCGGAAGCCGAAGCGGCTCTCGATCGCGTCCTCGAGCTCCGTGGTGAGCGCGCCCTCGGAGGCCCCGGAGTCGGTCGTGAAGACCGCGTTCCCGCTCTGGAGGTACGTACGGACGCCTCCGTGCCCGAGGCCTTCGAGGAGCTCGCGGAGCTCCGCCATGGGGACCTTCCGGCGCCCGCTCACGTTGATGCCGCGGAGCAGGGCCGCGTACGTCTTCGTCATGGGGCCCAATGTAGGCGGCCACCGCGCCTCGTGGGGGGCGGCACGGTGGCCGGTTCGAACACTGTCCGATGAAGGGTTCCCGGAGAAGACCCTTCACCCATCTGTGACTTATTCAACAAGGTTTCGTAATCGCGAATCCATCGATTGCGCCGATAGCGGGCGAGAACGCGGTTGCCGTCCGTGACCGGTCGCCTCCGCAGCCCGCCCGCGCCGACGTCGAGGCGACCGGCTCGGCGAACCGCGCGGGTGCGAGACTTTGGCGCAACGCACGCGTGAGGGAGAGGTCGATGGACGAGGCGAGGGCACGAGAGGTCCTGGGGGCGGCGGGGCTGCCCGTCGCGGAGGCGCGGCTGCTCGCCCTCGGGGAGAACGCGGTCTTCGCCGTGGACGCCCTGGTGGTGAAGGTGGGCCGGGACGCCGAGTTGTTCGAGCGGGCGGAACGGGAGCTCGCGCTGGCCTCGTGGCTGGCGGAGGCGGGCGTTCCGGCGGTCCGGGCCGCCGAGGAGAAGCCGCGCCTGGTCGAGGGGCACCCGGTGACCGTGTGGCACCGGCTGCCCGACGCGGTCCGGCCGACCGAGCCCCGTGACCTGGCCCCGCTGCTCCGCGCCGTGCACGCGCTGCCGGAGCCGGCGGGCCTCGCCCTCCCCCGCCGTGACCTGCTCGGCGGGGTCGAGCGGTGGCTGCGGCTGGCGGGTGACGCGATCGACCCGGCGGACGCGGCGTTCCTGCGGGAGCGCCGTGACTCCTTCGCGCCGGCGGCGGCCGCGCTGACCCCGCACCTGACGCCGGGGCCGATCCACGGCGACGCCCTCCCCCGGAACGTCCACGTCGGCCCGGACGGTCCGGTCCTGGTGGACCTGGAGACCTTCTCGTCCGACCTGCGCGAGCACGACCTCGTGGTGCTCGCGCTCTCCCGGGACCGGTACGGCCTCGACCCGGCCGCCTACGACGCCTTCACGGAGGCGTACGGCTGGGACGTCCGGGAGTGGGACGGGTGCGCGGTGCTGCGCGGCGCGCGGGAGACCGCGAGCTGTGCGTGGGTGGCGCAGCACGCGCCGGCGAACCCGAAGGCCCTGGCCGAGTTCGAGCGGCGGGTGGCCTCGCTGCGGGAGGGCGACCCCCAGGTCCGCTGGTACTCGTTCTGACATCATGGCCGGTGCCGAAACCGGCCTGAGGAACGGGGTGTCGAGATGCGTGTCGAACTGTCCGAGGTGTCCCTCGACGTCGAGGTGAGCGGCGAGGGACCGGCGGTGCTGCTGGTGCACGGCTTCCCCGACAGTCACCATCTGTGGCGCCATCAGGTCGCGGCCCTCACGGCCGCCGGCTTCCGGTGCGTCACGCCCACCCTGCGCGGCTTCGGCGCGTCGGACCGCCCGGAGGGCGGCCCGGAGGCGTACCACCCGGCGAAGCACGTGGGCGATCTGCTCCAGCTCCTCGCCCGGCTGGAGCTGGACCGGGTCCACCTCGTCGGCCACGACTGGGGTTCCGGCATCGTCCAGGGCCTCGCCGGCGTGGTGCCGGACCGGGTGCGCAGCCTGAGCCTGCTGTCGGTGGGGCACTTGGGCGCCATCCGGGCCGCCGGCTGGGAGCAGAAGCAGCGGTCCTGGTACATGCTGCTGTTCCAGCTGGCCGGGGTGGCCGAGGACTGGCTCTCGCGGGACGACTTCGCCAACCTCCGCGAGATGCTGGCCGAGCACCCGGACGCGGACGCGGTGATCGAGCCGCTGCGCGCCCCCGGCGCCCTCACGGCCGCGCTGGACATCTACCGCGCCGGCCTCCCGCCGGAGGTCCAGTTCGGCGCCGACCTTCCGCTGGTCCCGCTGCCGATGACGCTGCCGGTGATGGGCCTGTGGTCCACCGGCGACCGCTTCCTGACCGAGCGGTCGATGTCCGGCTCGGGCGACTTCGTGAACGGCTCCTGGCGCTACGAGCGCGTCGAGGAGGCCGGTCACTGGCTCCAGCTCGACCAGCCGGAGCGGGTGAACGACCTGCTGCTCTCCTTCCTGAAGGAGAACGGCTGAAGGGCCGGTTCCGGTCGATCACCGGTGATCCTGGGTGACCGCTTCCGTGAGACGGTCGACAGAAGGTGACCGTTTCCGTGGGCGGAGCCAGCGGCGGGCATATTCAAACCCGCCGGGAGGGTGAGTCCGACTCCGTCGCGGGCAGCGGTGGCGGTGTCCATTTTCCGCGCTGCCATCGCCTCTGAGCTGGGACGCTGCCGCCGTCCTCGCCACGCGGGCCTACCGGCCCGGGAACCGGCGGGGACGCCCCGGTACCCGGCGCCGGCCGGCTGGTCGGCCACAGTGAAGAGGACGGCTTCGTGAGCAACCCGCAGGACGACAACGAGATCAGCGCGGTCACCCAGGCCCAGGTGGCGCGGATCGCCGACCACGGCATCTACGCCTCCGCCACCGAGCTCGACCCGGACGCCGTCCACCTGGCCGAGGCACTGGTCGCCACGCTGAGCGGCTCGACGGAGCAGCCCCTGCTCACGCCCGAGCTCCAGCAGCTCGTGGAGCAGGTGCGGGCCAAGGCGACCTTCGGCTTCCCGCGGATCACCGCGGGGGACGGAGTGCGCCTTTCGGCGTTCACGATCAAGCTGAACGGTGACGAGCCCCGCCCGGTGGTGATCGTGCCCGCGGGCTGGACGCCGCTCGGCTGGACCCTCTTCGTGTACACCTACCTCCAGCTTGCGCTGCGCGGCTACCACGTCCTCGCGTACACCCCGCGGGGCATCGGGCAGACGTTCCCGCTGCCCGGCGGCGGTTACCTCGACGCGCCGTTCACCTCCGGCGGCACGATCGACGTCGCCGGGCCGAACGACTGGACCGACGGCTCCACGGTCATCGACTACGCGCAGGAGCACTTCGAGCCGAGCAGGGTCGCCTTCCTCGGCGAGTCGTACGGCTCCGGCATCAGCCAGCTCGTCGCGGCGCACGACCCGGCCGCCCGCGTCGACGCCGTCGTCGCCCTGAGCACCTGGGGCAACCTCGCCACCAGCATCTACGACAACGGCACCCGGCACCTGAAGGCCGTGGACGCCCTCGTCAAGCTCACCGGCGGCCCCAAGGAACGGAAGTTCGACCCCGACACCCTGCAGCTCCTGGCGGACTTCGAGGCCGGGGTGAACCTCGAGGACGTGGAGGCCTGGGGCACGGAGCGGGCGCCTTCGACGTACGCGGACGAGACCAACGCCCGAGGCGTCCCCACGTTCTTCTCCAACACGTGGCACGAGACGCTCTTCCCGGTCAACCAGGTCGTCGAGCACTTCGAGCGGCTGACCGTGCCCAAGCACCTGAACCTGTGGATCGGCGACCACGCCGCTCCCGAGGGCGCCGGTCTGACGATCCCCTTCAGCGGGCCGAACCTCCCCGTCGAGGAGGCCTTCGCCTGGCTCGACCACCACGTGCTCGGCGCCGCCAACGAGGTGCCCTCGTGGCCCACGGTCAACAACCAGATCATGTTCACGTACCAGACCCAGACCGACCCGGAGACCGGCCAGAACGTCATCACCCAGCCCGCGCGCCGCGAGTCCGCGGACTCCTGGGCGGACGTCACCACCTCCACCGAACACTGGTACCTGACCTCCGTCGGCCCCGACAGCCGTGACGGCGGCCTCGCCGCGGACGAGGAGTCCGGCTGGAAGCGGGAGTTCACCGCGGGACAGCTCACGGACGCCACCGCGGTCGACGCGCTCATCGCCACCGGCCAGGCCGAGTGGAAGGGCAACCCGAAGACCTACCCCACGGACAAGTTCGACCGGCAGCACCTCGCCGTCTGGACCAGCGCCCCCCTCCCGGCCGGCGCGAAGGGTACGGCCCGGCGCGTCCGAGGAGTCCCCGAGCTCACGCTCACCGTCCGCAGCAGCGCCACCTCGACGACGCTCGTGGCCTACCTCTTCGATGTCAGCCCTGACGACACGGCCCGCATCATCACCCACGAGCCGCGCACGCTGACCGACCTGACCCCCGGCCAGGACCGCACCGTGACCTGGAGGCTCCAGGCGGCGGGCTACGACCTGGCGGCGGATCACCGCCTCATGCTGGTGGTCAACAGCAAGGACATGCTCTACTCCGACGCCCTGACCGACGCCGGCGCCGACAGCAGCACCACCACGATCACGTCGGTCGACGGCGCGGCCGCCCGACTGACCCTGCCCCTGGGCTGACAGGACCGCGACACCCGCTCCTAGACCGCCGCCGCGACCGCCTCGCGCAAGGGCCACGTCGGGTCGACGACCGCCTCGGCGTCGCCCTTGCCGCGCAGGAAGGCCTGGAAGTTCTCGGCCCAGGCGCGGTACCAGCCGATCTGGCGGTCGTGGAGCTCGGCCGGGTCCAGGTCGGCCACCTGGGGGTGGCGCTCGGCTATCGCGACGGCGACCCGGACGGCGGCGAGCGCGTCGGCGGCGGCCTGGTGCGCGGCTTCGAGCACGACGCCGTACTCGGCGCAGACCGCTTCCAGGTTGCGCTTGCCGCGCCGGTAGCGGTCGACGGCCCGGTCGATGGTGTAGGGGTCGACGACCGGGCCGATGGCCGTGCCGCCGAGCCGCTCCTCCAGGGAGGAGAGTCCGTGGCGGCGCAGTTCGGCGGCGAGGAGCGTGAGGTCGAAGGAGGCGTTGTACGCCACGACCGGGACGCCGTCCTCCCAGTACGCCGCGAGGGCCTCGGCGATCTCGTCGGCGACCTCGCGCACCGGCCGGCCCTCGGCCGCCGCGCGCTCGGTGCTGATGCCGTGGATCGCGGAGGCCTGCTCCGGGATCCGGATGCCCGGGTCGGCCAGCCAGTCCCGCCGGCGTGTGACCCGTCCCCCGCCGTCGACCTCGACGATCGAGGCCGTGACGATGCGGGCCTCCAGCGGTTCGGTGCCGGTCGTCTCCAGGTCGAAGCCGACCAGCGTGTCGCCGTGCCAAGCCATCGGGTCCTCCTTACGTGATCTCCCCCGTGGTGTTGTCCACCCTCGCACGCACCACTGACAACGCCGCCGGCTGCCCCCGGCGAGGGGTCAGGACACGGGCCGGGAATCGAGCCAGACCGACTCGAATTCCTCCCGGTACGTCTCGAAAAGTCCGTGATCTCCCTCACGGGAGGGCTGTCCGTGCCGGACGACGTTCCGGCCGCCGCCGCGCAGGACGAGGACCGGGGCCTCCATGCCGCGGGCCCGGCGCAGATAGGACTGGACGACGCCGACGCCGTCCGGGCCGTCGCCGTCCACCAGGTAGGCGGTGAAGCGGGGGGTCTCGTCGAAGACGTGGATCTGGAAGGCGCCCGGGTCGCGCAGCTTCGAGCGGACCCGGCGCATGTGCAGGATGTTCATCTCGACGGAGCGGCTCAGCTCGCCCTTCTTGAGGCCCAGCTCGCGCTCGCGCCGCTTGACGGCGCTGCTCGCGGGGTTGAGGAAGAGGAGCCGGGTGCGGCAGCCGGACTCGGCGAGCCGGACCATGCGGCGGCCGGAGAAGTTCTGCACGAGCAGGTTGAGGCCTATGCCGGTGGCGTCGAGGCGGCGGGCGCCGCCGAACAGGTCCTCGGCGGGCAGCTGCCGCTGGAGCCTGACCCGGTCGGGGTGGACGGAGACGACGTCCGCGTACCGGTCGCCGACGAGGTCCTCGACGGCGTCGACGGGAAGCCGGTCGGCGGAGGGCACTCCGGCCCCGCTGCCGAGGATCTCCAGGATGCGGGCGGAGGCGCGCTCGGACTGGGCGAGGACGGTGAGCGAGAGGGCCCGGTTGCGGGAGACCACGTTCCGCGTGACCTCCAGCTCGTCGAGGGCGAGTTCGACCTCGCGCCGGTCGTCGAAGTAGGGCTCGAAGCAGGGCCAGTGCTGCACCATCAGCTCGCGGAGCTGGGGCAGCGTCAGGAAGCTGAGCACGTTGTCGTCGGCCGGGTCGAGGAGGTAGCCCTTGCGCCGGGAGACCTCGCGGACGGCGACCGCCCGCTGCACCCACTCCTGGCCGGCCGGTCCCGCCGCGGCCACCACCCACTCCTCGCCGTGCACGGGTTCGTACACGGGCCGCAGGACGGCGGCGACCACGGCGCGCAGCCGCTGTTCGACGAGGTTCAGCCAGATGTACGCGCGCCCGGCCCGCTGGGCGCGGGTGCGGACCTCGCTCCAGGCCTCGGCGCCCCAGTCGAGTTCCGCCCCGATCTCCACCGGCCGGGCGACGGTGACCGCGCCGGGCGGGACGACCGCGCCGGGCGGCGCCTCGGCGGGGTCGGCCGGACCCCCTTCGTGACCCGCGTCACCTGGGGGCAGCTCCAGACCTCCCGAGCTCACCCGCGCACCGCCTTCTGCTCCTGGAAGCCCGTTTCGACCACTACGACAACGATCAAGGAAGGGTACTCCGGGAGCGGGAGGCGGTGCAGCAGGATCGTCAGGCTGCTTGTTCAACTCCCCAGATCGGGCTGCCCGTTCTGAGAGGCGAGATCGGCCGGAGTGAGCGGATTCATAGCGGTTACGTCCCTGGGGGCGAGCTGGAAGCCCTGCCAGTGGACCGGCATCGGCTGCTGGTCCTCGTCCCGGGCGATGTGGTGGAACCCGATGTTGACCCACACGGACGGCTTGGTCAGGGTCTCGCCGTTGACCCATTTGTCCACACTGTTACCGGCGTTGGGCGCGCAGTTGCCGATGTTGTCGCTCGCGAACTGCTCGCAGGCGCGCGACTGGGTGAAGTACACGTCGTGCTTGGTGAAGCCGCGCCCGGCGTGGGTGTCGGTGTGGCCGGGCACGATCTCGTACGAGCGGGCGTGGCCGTCGGCGTTCTTCCCGGTGTCGCTGACGACGCGCCACCAGCGCATGTTCTTGGCGTCGCCGGCGAGTTCCTTGGTGACGAGGGTGCGCTTGGTCGTCACGGTGGGGCCGCCGCCGCCCGCGGGCGGCGGGGTGACGGTGGAGTCGTACTGCTCGATCCGGTCCTTGGTGGAGCCGTCCAGGCCGAAGTCGAGTTTCCAGAAGACGTTGTGGGCGTGGCTGGTGGCGTAGGAGCGGGCTCCCTTGCCGATGGGCCAGCCGCGGCCGTCGGTGGCGTTGTAGTCGACCGGCGAAAGGCTGCCGGTGGCACCGACGTTGGCGCCGATGGTGCCGTCGGCGGCGAACCGCCACTCGGTGATGTACTCGTACCAGCCGACCTTGTTCACGGTGTAGACGAGCAGGTCCTTGGCCTGGGCGTGCCAGACCTTGGCGCCGCTGTCGCTGGCCATGCGGTAGGCGTGGCCGCGGGCCCGGGTCGTGGTGCACAGGCCCTTGACGTCGCCGACCTCGGGCACCTTGATCGTGGTGAGGGTGCCGCCGGGGCATTCGGCGGGCTTGAGGGCCTGCAGGCCCCAGCCGAAGCCGGCGCCGGTGAGGTCGTCGTACTCGGCGCCGCCGTCGTCGTACGGCACGTGGATCTGGGCGAGCCGGGCGCTGGCGAGGACCTTCACGGGGGCGGCCGCGCCGGGCGGCTGGTAGGTGATCTTGTCGAGGACGAGGCCGGCGTCGGTGCTGTACCGCCAGCACATGCGCCAGCTCGCGCCGCCGTCGAGCGTCTTCATGACGCGGTAGGCGGAGGAGCAGTCGGGGCCGGCCGCGTAGGCGGTGCGCGGGGGCGGCGGGGTGGGTGCGGCGGTGGCGCCGGTCGCGGGGCCGGCGGCCGCGGTGGCGGTGCCGAGCAGGGCGGCCGCGGTCAGGGCGGCGCCGCGCCCGCGGACTCGCCGCTGCCGGGTGGACAGGCTGCGCTGGGTGGACATGGGAACGTACTCCCTCGTACGGAGATGCGACAGGAGAGGACCGGGGCGGCGGTGGTCAGCCGACGCGGGTGACGGTCCTCGCGGAGAGGTCGACGATCAGGTTCCGGGTGTCGATCCAGGCCCCGTTGAGGACCTTGGTGACGAGCCGGACGCAGCGGTGCTCGCCGCACTCGGCCAGCTGCGCGGGCACGGAGGCCTCGCGGTAGGGGCGGTAGGCGTCGCCGTTGAACCACAGCTGGGCGGTGGAGGTGAGCTCCTTGCCGGTGGCGTCCTTGTAGTCCTCCTTGACGCCCTTGCCGAGCGGGCTCGCGAGGATCAGTTCCAGGGCCTCGCGCAGCTCCTCCGGGTGGGCGGAGGGCTGGACGCCCTTCTGCGTACCGGACTTCTCGACCTTGCCCGTGTCGAGGTTGACGGTCCGGGTGACGAGTTCGTCCCGGGCGTAGTCGTAGAAGCGCACGTCGGCGCGGCGGGTGGGGTCGCCCTGCCGGGGTTCGGCGAGCTCGGTGGCGAGGTGCTGCGGGCCCCGGCCGCCCTCGACGTTCTGCTGGGCGGAGGCGCCGGGCGGGGTCAGCGCGAGCGCCTCGGCCCGGGCGAGCTCGGCGTCGGTGAGCGGGTCGCTGCCCACGCCCTTCGCGCCTTCCGCCGGCGCGGGCACCACGGTCGCGGGCGGGGGCGCCGAGCCGGCGGCCTGCGCTCCGGTACCGTCCTGTCCTGCGGTCGCGCCGGCGGACTCCCCCGCGGCCGCGTTCGCTCCGTCGGCCCCCACCGACACGGTGCCGCGGCCGCCCGGCGTGTCGTCGGCCCCCGCGGTTCCCGGCAGGGTGATCGCGACCGCGACGGCGGTTCCCGTCACCGCCATGGCCGCTCCGGCCACCACCTTCCCCAGGTGGCGGCGCGCTATTTCGTACACACTTCCCCCTCTATCCCCCTCTTGGTCCTGCGGTCACCCGGTAGGACGGGGCGAAGTCCTAGGAGGTTGCGCCTCTTTCGGGCAGGATCTGGCCAAAGAACACCACCTGAACCCGGACAGAAGAGGAAGATTCGTACCCATGCAGGTCTGGCCGGGACAGGCGTACCCCCTGGGCGCCACCTATGACGGAGCGGGAACCAACTTCGCGGTCTTCTCGGAGGCCGCCCACAGGATCGAGCTGTGTCTGCTCCACGACGACGGCTCGGAGACGGCGGTGGAGCTGCGCGAGACGGACGCGTTCGTCCGGCACGCGTACCTGCCGGGCGTGATGCCGGGCCAGCGGTACGGGTTCCGGGTGCACGGCCCGTACGCCCCGGAGCGGGGACTGCGCTGCAACGCGGCGAAGCTGCTCCTCGACCCGTACGCGCGCGCGGTGTCCGGGCAGGTGAAGTGGGGCGAGGCGGTGTACGGGTATCCGTTCGGGCGGCCGGACGCCCGCAACGACCTGGACTCGGGCCCGCACACGATGACCTCGGTGGTCGTCAACCCGTACTTCGACTGGGGCGACGACCGGCGCCCGCGCACCGAGTACCACCACACGGTGATCTACGAGGCCCACGTGAAGGGCCTGACGATGCTCCACCCGGACCTCCCCGAGGAGCTGCGCGGCACGTACGCGGGGCTCGCGCACCCCTCGGTGATCGGCCATCTGAAGGAACTGGGCGTCACGGCGCTGGAGCTGATGCCGGTCCACCAGTTCGTGAACGACCACCGGCTGGTGGACGCGGGCCTTTCCAACTACTGGGGCTACAACACGATCGGCTTCTTCGCCCCGCACAACGCGTACGCGTCCTGGGGCGACCGGGGACAGCAGGTCCTGGAGTTCAAGTCGGCGGTGCGGGCGCTGCACCAGGCGGGCATCGAGGTCATCCTCGACGTGGTCTACAACCACACCGCCGAGGGCAACCACCTGGGCCCGACGCTCTCCTTCCGGGGGCTGGACAACCCCTCGTACTACCGGTTGTCGAACGACCCCCGGTACTACACGGACACCACGGGCACCGGGAACTCGCTGCTGATGCGCTCCCCGCACGTACTCCAGATGATCATGGACAGTCTGCGGTACTGGGTGACCGAGATGCACGTGGACGGCTTCCGCTTCGACCTGGCGGCCACCCTGGCCCGCCAGTTCCACGAGGTGGACCGGCTGTCGTCGTTCTTCGACCTGGTGCAGCAGGACCCGGTGGTCAGCCAGGTGAAGCTGATCGCCGAGCCGTGGGACGTCGGCGAGGGCGGCTACCAGGTGGGCAACTTCCCTCCGCTGTGGACCGAGTGGAACGGCAAGTACCGCGACTGCGTGCGGGACCTGTGGCGGGGCGAGCCGCGCACGCTCGCCGAGTTCGCCTCCCGGCTCACCGGCTCCTCGGACCTCTACCAGGACGACGGGCGGCGCCCGCTCGCCTCGGTCAACTTCGTGACCTGCCACGACGGTTTCACGCTGCGCGACCTCGTCTCGTACAACGACAAGCACAACGAGGCGAACGGCGAGGGCAACCGGGACGGCGAGAGCCACAACCGCTCCTGGAACTGCGGCGTGGAGGGCGATACCGAGGAGGTGGGGATCACCGAGCTGCGCGCCCGCCAGACGCGCAACTTCCTCGCCACCCTGATGCTGTCGCAGGGCGTGCCGATGCTCAGTCACGGCGACGAGTTCGGGCGGACGCAGGGCGGCAACAACAACGCCTACTGCCAGGACAACGAGGTGTCCTGGGTGCGGTGGCCGAAGGAGAACAGCGAGACGGAGGGCACGCTGCTCCGCTTCACGCGCGCGATGGTCCGGCTGCGGCACGACCATCCGGTCTTCCGCCGCCGCCGCTTCTTCCACGGGCGGCCGGTGGAGGGCACCCACGACGAGCTCACCGACATCGCCTGGTTCACGCCCGAGGGCGAGGAGATGACGTCCCGCGACTGGCAGGCGGCGCACGCCCAGGCGCTGACCGTCTTCCTCAACGGCAACGCCATCTCGGAGCCGGGCCCCCAGGGCGAGCGGATCGCCGACGACTCCTTCCTGCTGATGTTCAACGCCTCCTCGAAGGAGCTGGAGTTCGCGGTCCCGGACAGTCACGGACGCTGCTGGCGGATGGTCGTCGACACCTCCGACCCGGAGGGCATGCCGCCGCAGGAGGGCCCGGAGCTCGCGGCCGGCGAGCGGGTGTCGCTGGCGCCGCTCAGCCTCACCGTCCTGCGCCGGCCGGCCTGACCTCCCGTACGCCGGTGGCGGGGGCCGTCACCCGCACCGACCAGGACAGCACGGCGCAGGCCGCGGCCGCCCCCACCGCCACCGCGAAGGCGGCGGGGGCGCCGTGGGTCTCGGCGAGCCGGCCGGAGAGCGCCAGGGCGAGGGCCTGACCGCCGACGATCCCGCTGGTCAGGAAGGCCATGGACTCGGCGAGCCGGGCGGCCGGCACGGTCCGCTCGGTGAGCCCGAAGACGGTGATCAGATGCGGGGCGTAGGCGGCGCCGAGGACCACCACCACCGCGTACAGCGCGCCGAGGGAGCCGGCGAACAGCAGGGGCACGGAGAGCACGACGAGCCCGGCGGTGGCCGCGCGCCAGCGGGTCGTCAGCCCGACGCGGGCGGGCACGGCGGCCATCGACAGCCCGACGGCCGCGCTCATCACCCCCATGGCCGCGTAGACGAGACCGGCCTGGGCGGGCGCGCCGAGCTCCTCGGTGAGCGCGGTGATCCCCGCCTGGGAGGCGCCGAACATGGCGCCCTGGAGCACCATCGTGCCGCGCAGGGCGTACGCCGATCCCGGCAGCCGCGTCCGTTCGGCGGCACTCTTCCGGGTGGAAGCGGAGGGTTCGGGGGCGGTGGCGCGGGCGGTGGGGTGCAGGGCGAAGGCGGAGCCGCAGACGACGAGCAGGAGCGCGGCCGCGAGGAGGGCGGCGGCCGGGTGGGCGAGCGCCGCGGCGAGGCCGACGAAGGCCGGGCCGAGGACGAAGGAAACCTCGTCGAGGGTGCCCTCGAAGGAGAGCACCGCGCCGACGAGCCGGTCGTCCGCCCCCGACCGGCGGGCGAGGGCCACCGACCGGGTCCGGGCGAGCGGGCCGACCTGGGGCACGGTGGCCCCGGCGAGCACGCCGAGCGCCATCAGTCCGCCGGTGGGCGCATGGGCGAGCGCGGCCAGGACGAGGGCGGTGACGGCGACCGCGTTGGCGAGGGAGGCGGCGAGGACGACCCCGCGCTGCCCGTGCCGGTCGGCGAGGCGGCCGACGAGGGGTCCGGCGACGGTCTGCCCGGCCGCGAGCGCGCCGCCCGTGAGGCCCGCCGTGGCGAGGGAGCCGCTCGTCTCGGCGACCAGGAGGAGGCTGCCGAGCTGGCACATGGCGGTGGGCAGCCGGCCGAGGAAGGACACCACCGGGAGGGCCGGGCCGAGCAGGGACAGCGTGTCGCGATACATCCGGAGCATCACGCGAACGTAACGCGATGCACACGAACGGGTGCATGGGGCGATGACACAGAAGCCCTCCGACGGGGTACGTACGTTCGCATGACCTCTCTCCCGGTCCCGCCCGAACCGTCCGCGCCGTCCACCCCCGCCGTCCCCACCGCGACCTACCGGCTCCAGCTCCAGCCGGAGTTCCCCTTCGCGGCCGCCGAGCGGGCCGTGCCGCACCTCGCCGGGCTCGGGGTCTCGCACCTCCACCTGTCGCCGGTCCTGGAGGCGGTGCCCGGCTCGACCCACGGCTACGACGTGACCGACCACCGGTCCGTACGGGCCGAGCTGGGCGGCGAGGAGGGGCTGCGGGCGCTGGCCGCGACCGCCCGGGCGCACGGCCTCGGCCTCGTCGTGGACCTGGTGCCCAACCACATGGCGGCCTCCCCGCGGCACAACCACGCCCTGCGCGCCGTGCTCCGCGACGGCCCCGACTCGCCGTACGCCCGCTGGTTCGACATCGACTGGCGGGCCGGCGACGGCCGGCTGCTGCTCCCGGTCCTGCCCGCGCGGCTCCCGGAGGTACGGGACCGGCTACGGGTCTCCGGCGGGTCCCTGCACCTGGACGGGCAGGAGTTCCCGCTCCGCCCGGGCACGGAGGGGCTGCCGCTCGACGAACTCCTCGACGCCCAGTGGTACCGGCTCGGCTGGTGGCGCCTGGCCCGCACCGAGCTCGACTACCGGCGCTTCTTCACCGTCTCGGAGCTCATCGGGGTGCGGGTCGAGGACCCCGGGGTGTTCGCGGCGACCCACGCGAAGATCGTGGAGCTGGTCGCGGACGGGGTGATCGAGGGGCTGCGCATCGACCACCCGGACGGGCTCGCCGACCCGCAGGGCTACCTGGAGGACCTGGCGGCGGCGACCGGCGGGCGCTGTTGGACGGTGGTGGAGAAGATCCTCACCGGTCCCGAGACGCTGCCGTCGGCCTGGCCGGTCGCCGGCACCACCGGGTACGACGCGCTCCGGCAGCTCGACGGCGTGTTCACCGACCCGGTCGGCTACGACGAACTCGCGGACGTGTACCGGGAGTTCGTGGGCAAGGCCGCCGACCGCGGCGGCCGATGGGAGGCGACCGCGCGGCGCGCCGCGTACGAGGTGGTGACCCACGACCTGGCCTCCGAGACGGCCGCGCTGACCCGGATCGCGGGCCGGATCTGCGCCGCCGATCCCGCGCTCCGGGACCACGCCCCCTGGGCGCTCGCCACCGCGGTTCGCGAACTCCTCGTCCGCGTACCGGTCTACCGCCCCTACCGGACCGGCGGCGAGGAGGTGCTGACCCCGGAGGCGGCGCGCGGCGCGAAGGCCGCTTTCGCGGTGCCGGAGGAGGCGACGGCGGTCGACGTGGTACGGGACCTGGCGCTCGGGTTGCGGGGCGACGGGCCCGAACACCGGGCGTTCCGGGCCCGGTTCGCGCAGACGTCGTCGGCGCTGCGGGCCAAGTCCGTGGAGGACACCGCCTTCTACCGGTACACCCCGCTGCTGTCGGCGAACGAGGTGGGCGGCGACGCGGGGCGCCCGGCGGTGCCGCCCGCGGAGTTCCACGCGTACTGCGGGCGGATCTCACGGGACTGGCCGGCCGCCGGCACCGTGCTGTCCACGCACGACACCAAGCGCAGCGCCGACGTCCGGGCCGCCATCGCGGTGCTCGCCCAGTGCCCGCGGGTGTGGGCGGGCCTCCTCGCGGAGGTCGCGGAGGTGCCCGCGCCGGATCCGCACGTGGCGTGGACGGCCTGGCAGACGGCCTTCGGCTTCGGCACCCCGGACCCGGACCGGCTCGTGCCCGCGATCCTCAAGTCCGTGCGGGAGGCGGGGCTTCGGACCAGCTGGACCGAGCCCGACGCCGGATACGAGCGGGCGGTCGCCGACTTCGCCGCGGCCGGCCCCGGCCGGATCCCGCTGCGGACCGCCTCGGAGGCCGCCTTCGCCCTGGAGCCCCACATCCGGGCGCACGCGCTCGGCGCGGCCCTCGCCCAGCTGACGATGCCGGGGGTGCCGGAGCTCTACCAGAACACGGAGCGGGAGTACCGCGCCCTCGTCGACCCGGACAACCGGGCCCCGTTCGCAGTCGGCCCGGACGACGACCGGACGGCGCTGGTCCGGGCCGCGCTCCGGCTGCGGCGGGACCGCCCGGAGGTGTTCGGCCCCGGCGGCACCTACACCCCGCTGGCGGCCGAGGGCCCGGCGGCGGCCCACTGCCTCGCCTTCGCCCGCTCGGGGGCGGTGGTGACGGCCGTCACCCGGCTGTCCCTCCGCCTCGCCGAGGCGGGCGGCTGGCAGGACACCGAGCTGGTCCTCCCGGAGGGCCGCTGGGCGGATCTCCTGGACGGCGTACGGGAGTTCACCGGCGGCCCGGCGACCGAGCTCAAACTCGCGGAGCTCTTCGCGGACCGCCCGGTGGCGCTGCTCGTACGGACGGGGTGAGGCGCCTCCGGCGGCCTCGGGCGGCTGCGGAGGGTCAGGAGCGGGAGGCTCGCGAGACCTCGCACTTGGTGTACTCGGAGCCGTCGCCGGTGCCCGTGTACGGGGTGGTGAGCTCGGCCTTCTCGGAGGCACCGGCGGCGACCGCGATGGCGGTCTTCGTGGCGGAGGCCGGGGTCGCGGTGCCGCCCGTGAACTTCATGGTGACGCTGTAGTCGTAGTCGAGCACGCCGTCGTTGTTCACGGTGATCCGGGCGACGAGGTTCTTGGACGCGGCGTCGTACGTGCACTCGTTGATGGTGATGTCGCGCTCGGCCTTCCTGGCGCTGCCGGAGCCGCCGGACACCGAGCCGCCGGACGTGCCGGAGGTGCCGTCGTTGTCGTTGCTGCTGCTGCCGTGCGAGCCGCTGCCGGAGCTGCTGCCGCCGCAGCTGCCGCCGTGCGAGCCGCGGGCACCGGTCAGGGCGACGACCGCGATACCGAACACAGCGATGGCGCGGACATGACGAAGCTTCATGTGTGGATCCCCGTTGGAAGTGTGGCGCGAAAGCGCTCCTTGACGAGCGCACGTCACCCTAACAGCGGTCGCGGGGGCCTCCCGCCCCCGCCCGGGACCCGCCTCAGCCGCCCGGGCGGACGATCAGGCTGCGCGGGGCACGGGTGATGAGGCCGGTGAAGACGGGCCGGAAACCGTCGGCGAGACGCAGCCCGGGCATCGCCTCGAAGAGGGCGCGCAGGGCGAACTCGGCTTCGAGACCGGCGAGGAGGACGGCCGGGCAGCGGCCGCTGCCGTAGGTGAGCTGGCCGGGGTCGTCGCGGAACGGATCGAAGCGGTCGGGCTCGCGGAAGCGCTCCGGGTCCCGGCCCGCCGAGCCGATGAGCAGGGCGACGGACGCGCCCGCCGGGACGGTGCCGCCGCTCACCACGACCTCGCCGCGGGTCCGGCGCATCGCGATCTGCACCGGCGGGTCGCGGCGCAGCGACTCGGTCCAGGCGCGGGCCACGAGCCCGGCGGGGGCGTCGCGGAGCGCGGCCACCAGGTCGGGGTCGGTGAGCACGTTGGCGAGGAAGGACGCGAGCGCCTTCTCCCGTACGGCGATCTGCCCGCCGCACTCCCCCGCGAGCGCTCCGGCCGCCCGGCCGCGCACCAGCCGCATCATGTCCCGGTACGGCACGCCGACGGCGGCGGCGACGGTGCCGGCGGGCAGCCAGTGGCAGAAGTCGGCCACCAGGTCCGCCTGTCGGCGTTCGGCGATCCGGCGGGCGAGGACGTACGCGGTGCGTTCCGCGACGGCGGCCAGCGCGTTCACCCCGATGTCGACGTGGGCGTCGTCGCAGGGCGGGTCACCGGGCCGGTGCCCGTGCGTGAAGCGGCTGTCGGTGAGGGCCACGGCGACGTCCGCGTACCGGCTCAGGACCCACGCCCTCAGCAGCGGGTCGTACGTGAGCGGGAACTCCTCGCGCAGGGTGCGGTGGATCGCGTGCGGGTCGCGCGAGGCACCCGGATCGAGGGGGCTCGGCGCGACGGTCCGCCCGGACGGCCCCGCGGGCCCGGCCGCCGCCGGGTCGGCCGCGGTCCGCACCCGGCCCGGCACGGAGCCGCCGGCGGGGGTACGGGGCGGAGTGCCGGTCCGGGCGGGCGTCGCGGCGGGTCCGGCGCCCGACGGCGCCGCCGGCGCCATCGACGGAATCCGGGTCCACGGGTCGCCCGGCGCGTCGGTCCGGGGCGCCCACGGGTCGCCCGCCGGTTCCGGCGGCTCGTTCCCTATGCCCCGGTTCGGCTCGTCGCTCATCGCGCCCCCTGTCGATCGGCGGTGGGTGCCGCGGCCGGAGAACGTGGCGCGCGTCCCCCCAGACCATCACCGGACGGACCCGGCCGCCCGCCACGTACGGCCGAACGGGTGAACGGACTCGGGGGCGGGGGCGGCTCGGGGCCTGGATCGCGGCCGGGATCCGGATCGGGCCGGGGCTCGCGTCGGGCTCGGCTCAGTCGTGCGACAGCCGAAACGACATCTGGCCGAATCCGACCACGTCGCCCGGCCGGACGACCACGGCGCCGGTGACCCGGCGGCCGTTGACGGTGGTGCCGTTCGTCGAGCCGAGGTCGCGCAGCACCCACATCCCGCCCTGGAGGGAGAGTTCGGCGTGCAGCCGGGAGGCGGTCTCGTGGCTGAGCCGCAGCCCGTTCACCGGGTCGCGCCCGATCCGCAGCGGGTGCGGGCCGGGACGGGGCATCAGGAGCTTCGGCAGCCGCTCCGCGTGCCAGGCGCGCCCGAGGCGGGCCGTGAAGGCGGACATCCGCTCGACCGCGCCCACCACCCGCTTGGTCCAGGTCCCCTCGGTCCGCAGGTCGGCGGTGAGCAGCTGGAGTTCGTCGGACCTGCGGGCCTGGAGCGCGCGCTCCATCCGGAAGACGAAGGTGTCGTGCGAGATGCGGCCCTGCGCGGCGCCCTCACGGAGCAGCACCAGCGCGCGGTCCCGCTCGGCGTCGGTCAGCCGAGGGGAGTTCGCCGGAAGCTCGAAAGGGGTCGTCACATGCATGATTGTCCGTCCGCCGGGCCCGCAGTGTCCAGAAGCGGCCCTGGCCAGCGAATATCCGTACCGGTCGCCCCGGGATCGCTGCTACGGTCCGCTGTCTCCGCACCACGGATCCCCAGGGGGAAAACCCGACGTGACCACGTCTTCTTCGTCCGCTTCCTCGTCCGATTCACGGGCTGCCTCCGCGTCCGCTTCCCCGGCCGCGCGCGCCCTCGTCATCCGTCCGCTCGCCGGACCGGAGGAACTCGACCTGTTCCTCCGCCTCTCCTACTCGCTCGACCACGAACTCGCCGACGACCTCGCGGCCGGGCGCCGGCTGCCGGAGTGGATGTGGGTCGCGCTCGACGGCGACCGGCTGCTCGGCCGGCTCTCCTGGTGGGCGAAGGCGGCCGGTTCCGCGCCGCAGGCGCTCGACTTCCTCGACCTCGACCCGGGGCTTCCGCCGGAGGAGCGCGTCGACGTCGGCCTGCGGCTCCTGGAGACGGCCACGGCCGCCGTGATCCCGGCCGGGGCGCGGCGCCCGGAGTTCGAGCGGTACATGCCGGCGGACTGGCGCGACGTGCCGGAGACCCGCTCCCTCCTGGAGTCCGTGTTCGGCGTGCTGGAGCGGGCGGGGGCCCGCCCGCTGGTCGAGCGGCTCCGCCTGGAGTGGCTGCCCGGCACGCCCGTGCCGGAGCCGGAGGGCCGCCTGGAGTTCCGGCCGGTGCGGGACCGCGAGGACCTGGTGGCCCTGATGACTCCGGTGATGGAGGGCACGCTCGACGCGCACGGGAAGGCCGATCTGGCGGCGGGCCTGTCGGCGCGGGAGGCGGCGGAGCTGCACTACGACGAGGAGCTCGCGCAGTACACCTCGCCCCGCGCGTGGTGGCGGGTGGCCCTGGCGCCTGAGAGCGGCGAGCCCGTCGGCTTCGTCGTCCCGGCGCGCAACAACTACAACCACACGATCGCGTACATCGGCGTGCTGCCCGCGCACCGCGGCCGGGGCCACGTCGACGACATCCTGGCGGAGGGGACCCGCGTCCTGGCCGCCGTCGGCGTGCCCCGCATCCGGGCGGCGACGGATCTGGGCAACGTGCCGATGGCGGCGGCCTTCGCCCGGTCGGGCTATGCCGCGTTCGAGCGCGCGATCAACTACGTGTGGGACGCGCCGGGCGCGTCGGGGTCCTGACTGCCAGGATGGACGCGGCAGTCATGCGGTGAGTGGCTGGTCCGTCGACGAGGGGATTCCCGTGCTCTTCGAGGTGTGGGCGCCGAGCGCCCGTGACCGGGTGGTGCTGGCACTGAACGGCACCGACCATCTCCTGGAGCGGGACCCCCGACGGGACGGCTGGTGGTCCGGTGTCGTGCCCGCCGAGGACGGCGACCGCTACGGCTTCGCCCTCGACCACCGGTCCGTCCTGCCGGACCCGCGCTCGCGCAGGCTCCCCGACGGGCCCGACGGCCTGAGCGCGGTGGTCGACCACTCCGCGTACGCCTGGCGCCACGAGTCGCCGCGCCTGCGGCTGCGCAGCGCCGTCCTGTACGAGCTGCACGTCGGCACCTTCACCCCGGAGGGGACCCTGGACGCGGCGGCCGCGCGGCTCGGGGAGCTGGCGGGCCTCGGCATCACCCATGTGGAGCTGATGCCGCTGTGCCCGTTCCCCGGGGTGCGGGGCTGGGGGTACGACGGGGTGGCGCCGTGGGCGGTGCACGAGCCGTACGGCGGCCCCGAGGCGCTGAAGCGGTTCGTGGACGCGGCGCACGGGCTCGGCATGGGCGTGGTGCTCGACGTGGTGCACAACCACCTGGGCCCTTCCGGCAACCATCTCCCCTCCTTCGGGCCGTACTTCACGGAGACCCACCACACGCCGTGGGGCGCGGCGGTGAACCTGGACGCGCCGGGCTCGGACGAGGTGCGGGCGTACTTCCTGGGCAGCGCGCTCGCCTGGCTGCGGGACTACCGGATCGACGGGCTGCGGCTCGACGCGGTGCACGCGCTCGCGGACACCCGTGCGCTCACCTTCCTGGAGGAACTGTCTTCCGCAGTCGACGAGTTGGCGAAGGAGCAGGGTCGCCAGCACTTCCTGATCGCCGAGTCCGACCTCGCCGACCCGCGCACGACGACTCCGCGCACGCTCGGCGGCCTCGGCGTCCACGCGCAGTGGAACGACGACTTCCACCACGCGCTGCACACCGCCCTCACCGGCGAGTCCCAGGGCTACTACGGCGACTTCGCCCGCGCCCCGATGGCGGCGCTCGCGAAGACGCTCACCCACGTGTTCTTCCACGACGGCACGTACTCCACGTTCCGGGGCCGCCACCACGGCCGGCCGGTGGACCGCGAGCGCACCCCCGCCCACCGGTTCCTCGGCTACGCGCAGACCCACGACCAGATCGGCAACCGGGCGCTCGGCGACCGCCTTTCGGAATCCCTCTCCCCCGGACTGCTCGCCTGCGCGGCGACCCTCGTGCTCACCGGCCCGTCCGTGCCGATGCTGTTCATGGGCGAGGAGTGGGGCGCGTCGACGCCCTGGCAGTACTTCACCGACCACACGGACCCGGAGCTCGCGGAGGCCGTACGGCAGGGCAGGCGGCGGGAGTTCGCGGCGCACGGCTGGGCGGCGGCCGACGTCCCCGACCCTCAGTCGCCGACGACCCGCGACCGCTCGGTCCTCGACCGCGCCGAGCGCGAGCGCGACCCCCACAACCGGCTCCTCGCCTGGCACCGCCAGCTCATCGCGCTCCGCCGCACCCTTCCCGACCTCACCGATCCCGACCTGTCGGGCATCAGGGTCGCCTTCGACGAGCTCGCCCGCTGGCTCGTCTTCCGCCGCGGCGACCTGCGCGTGGCGGTCAACCTCGGCCGCGAGCCCGTCGTCATCCCCCTCGGCACCAACGGCCGCGACCGCGTCCTCGCCTCCTGGGACCCGGTCGACGGCCCGGACGCGGACGGGGTCCTCCGCCTCCCCGGCGAGTCCGCGATCGTCCTGACGGACGGCTGACCGCCCGGCCCGCCTCGGTGGATACTCTCCGAATGACCTCCATCTACCGCACCGAGGCGGGCAGGGACCGGATACGGGACTGGTGCTCCGCCCGGCTCGACGCGTGGCAGGTGCCGCACGAGCGGGACGTCTTCAGCGCGGGAGGCGCGGCGACGCACGTGGTGGCGACCGGCTCCCCGGGCCCTGCGGGAACGACGGTCGTCCTCGTGCCCGGCACCGACTTCAACGCCGCCGCCTCCCTGCCCCTCGCCGACGCCCTGCTCGCGGCCGGCCACCGGGTCGTGCTGCTCGACGTACCCGGCCAGCCGGGCCTGAGCTCCGACGAACGCTCCCTGGCCAACGGCAAGTTGAGCTGGTACGGCACCTGGCTCGACGAGGTCGTGAACCAGGTCGGGGACGGTCGGCCCGTCACGGTCCTCGGCCACTCCTTCGGCGCCGCCGTAGCCCTGTCCGCCTCCTCGGCGCACATCGAGCGGCTGGTCCTCGTCTCCCCCGGCGGCCTGTCCTCGCTGCGCCTGCCGCCCGCGCTGCTCGCCGCCTCCGCCGCCTGGTACCTGCGTCCCACGCCCGCGCGCAGCGCCCGGCTGCTGCGTGCGCTGCACGCGCCCGGCCGCGAGCCCCGGGCGGAGCTGGTGGAGTGGATGACGCTCGTCGCCCGGCACGCACGCTCCAGCGGGGCTCCCGGGCTCGCGGAGTCGCGTGCCCGGAAGGTGCCGATGACGGTCGTGACCGGGGAGCACGACGTGTTCCTGCCCCCGGAGCGGCTGCGGCCTGCCGTCCGCCGCCGGCTGGCCGGGGTGGAGCTCGGGGTCGTGCCGGGCGCGGGGCATCTGGTGGTGGAGGAGTTCCCGGAGCGGGTGGCCGCGCTGGTCGCCCCGGCCCCGGCCCGGTAGGCGGGGCTATTCGACGAGGGCCATCTCGTGCGGGGTGTTGTTGAAGCGGTGGCCGGCGCCGTCGTCGGTCGCGGTGACGATGTCCTCGATGCGGACGCCGAAGCGGCCGGGGAGGTAGACGCCGGGTTCGATGGAGAAGCACATGCCGGGGACGATGGGGAGTTCCTCGCCCTCGATCATGTACGGGGGTTCGTGGGTGGTGACGCCGATGCCGTGGCCGGTGCGGTGGATGAAGTACTCGCCGTAGCCGGCGTCGGTGATGACCTTGCGGGCGGCGCGGTCGACGTCCTGGCAGGCGACGCCGGGGCGGACCGCCTCGAAGCCGGCCTGCTGGGCCTCGCGGACGAGGTCGTGGACGCGCTGTTCCTCGTCGGTGGGCTCGCCGACGTGGACGGTGCGGGTGGTGTCGGAGCCGTAGCCGTGCTTGAGGCCGCCGAAGTCGAGGACGACCATGTCGCCGCGCTCGATGACGCGGTCGCCGGCCTCGTGGTGCGGGTTGGCGCCGTTGGGGCCCGAGCCGACGACGGTGAAGTCGACCTGGGAGTGGCCGAAGCGCATGAGGAGCGCGGCGAGGTCGGCGGCGACGTCGGTCTCCTTGCGGCCGGCGAAGCGCACCTTGAGGATCTCGCCGTACGCCTGGTCGGCGGCGGCCCCTGCGGCGGCGATCCGGGCCAGCTCGTGCGCGTCCTTGACGCCGCGGAGCATCGGAAGGGCCTCGGTGAGGGAGACGTACGACGTGCCGGGCAGGGCCTGCTGGAGGCCGAGGAGGTGCATGGCCCAGGCGTTGTCGCTGACGCCGAAGCGGCCGTCGACGTCGAGGAGCGGGGCGGTGACGGCGTAGGGGTCCTTGCCGTCGGTCCAGTCGCGCAGGGTGAGCGCGGCGGCCCCGGTGGCCCGCTCCGCGTCGGGCGCCTCCAGGGTGGGGACGACGAGGACCGGCTCCTGTCCGGCGGCGAGGACGAGGACGGTGAGCCGTTCGGTGATCGCGGTGGGCTGGTAGCCGGTGAGGTAGACCAGGTCGGGGCCGGGGGCGACGAGCACCCCGGCGAGCCCGGCGTCGGCCGCGGACTCGGCGGCGCGGGCCATCCGCGCCCGGTAGTCGTCCGCGGTGAAGGGCACGACCTCTTCGGTGGCGTGGCTGCTCGGCATGGGTGCTTCTCCTCGGCGTCCTCGTCCGATGCGTCGTACAGCATCCTGCCGGGCGTCGGCGCGGCCCGCGACCGGGATCAGCGGCGGTCCGGGCCCTGGGCGATGAGCCGCTCCAGGAGGTCGTGGAAGTCGTCGCCGACGACGATCCGCAGGTCGCCCTGCTCCTCGTCGTGCTCGCTGAGCTGGGTGAGGGTGCCGTCGCGCCACCAGAAGACGTACGGGCTGATGGCGCCGGGCACGTCCTCGTACCCGGAGGCGGCGAAGGAGGCCATCGCGCCGAGGGCCGGGATGATCGAGGTGTCGCGGATGGGGTGGAAGGCCAGCTGGTGGCGGAAGGGGAAGGCGACGAGGGCGCCGTGCTCGCCGAGCGGGACGCCGGTCACGCGGCGGACCACGCCGTCGAGGTCGAGGACGCGGCTCGCGGTGTAGAAGGAGTCGCCGAGGATGATCTCGAAGCACATACCGTCGGCGTCGCGGACGGTCTCGTGCTCCTCGACGGGCAGCCCGCGCAGGTTCCGCAGGGCCCGGTCGCGGAGCTGGGCGTGGTCGCCGAGCCGTTCGAGCGCCTCGTCGGTGAGCATCATGACGCTCTCCGGGAGGTCGAGCGCGAGGATCTCGTACAGCCCGGGGGCGACGGTCCTGGCGTAGCCGAAGGCGGCGGCGTCGATGCCGTCGCCGCTGACGACGCGGGGGTAGAGCTGGGCGCGGATCTGCTCGGGCGGCAGGGTGTCGAGGGCGGAGGGGCCGTCCATGGCGCGCACGACGAGGCCGATGTGCCGGTGGATCATGCCGGGCCAGACGCGGGGGCCGCGGCGGTCCTGGTGGCAGACGGCGGCGAGGTTCCCGAGCCCGAACCGCCGGCCCTTGTCGTCGACGACGTGGTCGGCGAAGACGGTGACCTCGAGGCCGAGTTCGGCGAAGGTCTCGCGGACCCGGCCGCGGAAGACCGCGGCCTCGCGCTGGGAGAAGTAGGCGAACTCGGGGTCCCTCGGTGCGTCGTCGCCGTCCCGCCTGGGTCCTCGTCGCAGCCACCCCACGCCTGCCCGCCTTCCGTCGCCGTTGCGCACAGGGTAGCGACTGCGGGTGTCAGCTCTTGAGTCGTCGGGTGAACTCGGCCACGGGTCCGACCGCTTCGCGCCGTTCGCCGGCCGGGAGCAGGAGTTCGGTGCGGTGCACGAGCCGGGGTGCGACGAGCGGGACGGCCGCGGCGCCGGGGACCCCGCCGGCGACGGGGAGGGGCAGCAGCGCGAGGCCGTGGCCGGCCGCGGCCAGGGCGGCGAGGGTGCGGGTGTCGGTGCCCTCGTAGCGCAGGGCGGTACGGAAGCCCCGCCCGGCGGGCCCGCCGTGGACGGCCCGCAGCCGGTCGAGGGGCAGGCCTGCGGCGGGGGCGTCGAGCCAGCGGGCGTCGACGAGGTCGTCGAGGCGGAGGCCGGTGCGTCCGGCGAGCGGATGGCTGGCGGGCAGGACGACGGCGAGGGGTTCCTCGGCGACGCCGGTCGCGGCGAGCGGGGCGACGTCGGGGAGCCGCAGGGGGTCGCTGGGCGCGGCGATGCCGTCGACGAGCCCGGCGTCGGCCTCGCCGGTGGCGACGGCGGCGGGCACCCGGTCGCGCGGCAGTCCGCGCAGGGTGACGCCGGTGGCGGGGAGCGCGGCGAGGACGCGGGGGTGCAGGGCGAGCGGGGAGGCGGCGACGTGCAGGGTCGCGCGGGGCGCGGCCGCGAACCGGTCGAGGTCGGCGCGGGCCGCGTCGAGGCGGAGCAGCAGCGCCGTGGCGTGTTCGAGGAGCCGTTCGCCGGCCGGGGTGGGCGCGACGGGCCGCCGGGTGAGCAGCGGCAGTCCGAGGTCGTGCTCCAGGGCGGCGACGTGCTGGGAGACGGCGGACTGGGTGTAGCCGAGTGCGCGGGCCGCCTCGGAGAAGGAGGCGAGCCGGGCGACGGTGACGTAGGTGCGGAGCAGGTGCGGGTCCATGGGCGTGCGGCGCTCAGGACCCGTCGGGGGCGGTGAGGAGGGCGCGGGCGTAGTGGGCGAGGGAGCGGTTGTAGCGGGGCAGCAGCGGGGCGAGGGCGCCGAGGGCGAGGGCGGCGGCCTCGCGGTCGCGGCCGGTGTCGGCGAGGGCGAGCGCGAGGAACGCGTCGACGGCTCCGCCGAGGGCGGCTTCGTCGGCGTCGAGCCGGTCGGCGGGGATGGCCCGTTCGGCGGTGAGCAGTTCGACGCTGCGGTCGGGCCGGCCGAGGTTGCGCAGGCTGCTGGCGAGCTGGATGACGGCCCGGCGCCGGCGCGGTCCGGTGAGGCCGTGGTCGAGGGCGCGCCGGTAGAGCGCGACCGCTTCCTCGGGCAGGCCGGTGGAGTCGTGGGCCGCGCCCCGCTCGAAGAGGGCGGCGGCGTCGTCCTCGGGCCGCTCGTCGGCGAGTTCGGCGACGCGGGCGCGGAACGCGGCGGGTTCGTGGTCGTCGAGCCGCTCCCAGAGCGCGGTGACGCGGTTCTCCCAGTCCTGATCGTTCGTCATGCGGCCAGCCTATCCAGCCGGGCATAAGCAACCGTGATGCGCAGTGCAGGAATCATCGTTGGACGTGAACCGCGGGTGCCGCCCAGCATGGTCGCCATGACCACCGACACGCTTCCCCACGCCCCCCGCACGCCCCGCATCGCCCTGGTCGGCGACCGTTCCCCGCACGTCAGGTCGCACGTCCGCGTCCCCGTCCTCCTCGACGCCCTCGCGGAGCGGGACGGCCTCGCCCTCGACGCGTACTGGATCCCGACCGGGGACGCGGAGGCGCCCGGCGCCGTGAAGGGCTTCGACGCGGTGTGGGTGCTGCCGGGGAGCCCGTACGCCAGTGAGGCGGGGGCGCTCGCGGCGATCCGCACCGCCCGTGAGGACGGCATCCCCTTCCTCGGCACCTGCGCCGGCTTCCAGCACGTCCTCCTGGAGTTCGCCCGGGACGTCTGCGGCCTGGAGCGGGCGGCGCACGCCGAGAACGACCCGGCGGCCGACCCGGACGACCTCCTCGTCGCCCCGCTCGCCTGCTCCCTGGTCGGCCACGAGGGTCCCGTACGGGTCACCCCCGGCTCCCTCGCCGAGCGGGCCCTCGGCGCCGAGCGCACGACCGAGCGCTACCACTGCGAGTACGGCCCCGACACCCGCCACCTCGACACCCTCACCGCCCACGGCCTGCGCTTCACCGGCACCGACGGGGAAGGCGCCGTCCGCATCGCCGAACTCCCCTCCCACCCCTTCTTCCTCGCCACCCTCTTCCAGCCGGAACTCGCGGGCGACGGCACCCGCCCCCACCCGCTGGTCCGGGCGCTGGCGGTGGCGGCGGCGACGCACGCGGCGGGTTAGCCGCCACCGGGAAGCGTGGATCAGCAGGCGTATCCGCCGCCGTAGTTGCTCCAGAAGTCCAGCGCGGCCCAGGTCTTGGGGCCGACGATGCCGTCGACACCGGTGTTGGCGCAGCCGCTGCCCTGGAACTTGATCACGGCGTTGTAGGTCTGCTGCCCGAAGACGCCGTCCACGGCGATGTTCGTGTTGGTCATGGCGGTGTTCAGCTCGCACTGCAGGGCCTTGACCGACGGACCGGTGTCGCCGTACTCCAGCATCGGCTCCGAGGTGGAGTACATCCCGCAGTTCATGGGGCTGGTCGCCGCGGCGGCGGACGTGGCGGTCGACAGGCCCATGCCGGCGAGCAGGGCGGTACCGGCGGCGGCGAGGGCGAGCTTCTTGATCACGAGGATCCTTTCCTGACGGGATGTCGCCAGGAGCGTTCCACGGCCCGGAGCCGCCGCACGGCGCTGCGCCGTCCCGGATGCGGAACCGGGACGTCCCTGGGACGCGCGGGACGACGCGGGGCACCGTCCACCGGCCGTCCACCAGCCGGTCGCAGGCCGACCGCAGGCTACGCCATCGTCACGACCAGGTGCGCCCGGCCCCGACCGCGCGCCACCAGGCGGGCGTTGGCCTCGTCGGAGTCGTGGACCCAGCGCTCGGCGCGGGCCCGGTCCTTGCCGAAGCGCACATGGCGCTCGACGAGCCGGGGGACGCGGCGGGCCGCGTCCAGTTCCAGGTACCAGGCCTCGTCCAGGAGCGGCAGGACGGCGGCCCAGGGGCCCTCGTCGTGCAGCAGGTAGTTACCCTCGGTGACGACGAGCGGCACGTCGGCGGGCACCGCTATCGACCCCGCGACGGGCTCCTCGATCGTCCGGTCGAAGGCGGGGGCGTAGACCGTCGTGCCGGGGACGGGCGTCCGCAGCCGGGCGAGGAGCGCGGTGTACCCGTCGGCGTCGAACGTGTCCGGCGCGCCCTTCCGGTCCGCCCTGCCCAGCCGTTCCAGCTCGGCCTGCACCAGGTGGAACCCGTCCATCGGCACGAGCACGGCGAGCCCTCCCAGCCGGCCGACGAGCCGCGCGGCCAGCGTGGACTTCCCCGCACCGGGGGCCCCGGCCAGCCCCAGCACACGACGGCCGCCGAGCTCGGCGAGATCCCGCGCGCGGCCCACGAGCCGGTCGAACCCCTGTGCGTCCATGCGGGGGATTGTCCCACCGTGACCGCCCGAACGGCAGTGCCCCGGGCCCCTCCCCTGCTCGCTCCCCCGGCCGCCGGGAAGGCAGTACCCCGGGGCCGGCTCCTCCCCGGCCCCGGCCCCGGCCCTCGGCCGTCCGGCCGACAGGACCCCCGGGGCCGCTCCGCCGACCCCTCGGCCGCCCGGGCGGCAGCACCCCGGGCCGCCCCCTCCCCCGGCCCTCGGCCGTGCGCCCGCAGGACCCCCAAGCCGCTCCGCCGCCCCCTCGGCCCTTCCCTCCGTCCCTCCCGCCACACCTTTCCCGACCCTTCCCTTCGCCCCTCCCCCGACCCTCGCTCCGACCCTCGATAGGGAGAGGGTCCGGCCGGGGGTGACGCGGGTCGACGCGGATGGTTCCCACCGGTTCCGCGTATTACGTTGGGTTAATGCCGTCCATCGCACTTGTGACCCTCGTCGTCCGTGAATACGACGAGGCCATCGCCTTCTACACCGACGCAGTCGGCTTCGAGCTGGTCGAGGACACCGACCGGGGTGACGGGAGCCGCTGGGTCGTCGTCCGCCCCCGCAGCGCCTCCGGGTTCGGCGGTCTGGGCAACGCGGGCCTGCTCCTGGCCCGGGCCAAGAACGACGCCGAGGCGGCCTCCGTCGGCAGCCAGACGGGCGGCCGGGTCGGCTTCTTCCTGCACACCGAGGACTTCGCCGGCGACCACGACCGGATGACGGCCGCCGGAGTGAAGTTCCTGGAGGAGCCGCGCCACGAGCCGTACGGCTCGGTCGCCGTCTTCGAGGACCTGTACGGCAACCGCTGGGACCTGCTCCAGCCCGCCGCGTAGCACCCCGCCTTAATTCGGTGTCGCCCGCGCGGCGGCGCTCCCTACACTCGCGGCACGGCGCACCGACCGGTGGGCCGTGCCGTCACGTCAACCGAGGGGAGCCGACCGTGCGTTGCCGCCTGTCCGTTCCCCGTGCCCGCCGCTTCGACGTGATCCTCGCCTCTCGTGCCGGCCGGTGGCGGCTGCGCGCCCGCCATCGCCGACCCGTGACGTACTGACCCCGATCCTTCGGGGATCCGTCCGGGAATCGCGCTGCCCCGTTCTCCACGCAGCAGCGAAAGGCACGACACCGTGCGTACCACCACCCTCGGCATCCGCAACCTCGGCATCCTGGCCCACGTCGACGCCGGCAAGACCACCGTCACCGAGCGGATCCTCTTCCTCACCGGTGCCACCCACAAGCGCGGCGAGGTCCACGACGGCACGACCGTCACCGACTTCGACCCGCAGGAGCGGGACCGCGGCATCACGATCTTCGCCGCGGCCGTCAGCTGCGACTGGGCGGGCCACCGGATCAACCTGATCGACACGCCCGGCCACGTCGACTTCTCCGACGAGGTCGAGCGCTCGCTGCGCGTCCTCGACGGCGCCGTCGCCGTCTTCGACGCCGTCGCGGGCGTCGAGCCGCAGAGCGAGACGGTGTGGCGGCAGGCCGACCGGCACGGCGTGCCCCGCCTCGCGTTCGTCAACAAGCTCGACCGCGCGGGCGCGGAGCTCGACGGCGCCGTCGAGTCGATCCGTACCCGCCTCGGCGCCGTCCCGCTCGCCGTCCAGCTCCCCATCGGGCGCGAGGACGCGTTCACGGGCGTCGTGGACCTGGTCAGGATGCGGGCGTACGTGTGGGCCGACGGCGCCGACACGTACACGGACGAGCCGGTCCCGGACGACCTCCGGGACGAGGCCCGCCACCGCAGGCGACACCTGGAGGAGACGGTCGCCGAGCTCCATCCGGGCGCTCTGGAGGAGTTCTGCGAGCGCGGCGCGCTCACCGAGGAGACCCTCACGGGCTCGCTCCGGGACCTCACGCTCTCCGGCGAGGCCGTGGTCGTCCTGTGCGGCTCGGCGTACCGCAACCGGGGTGTCGAGCCCCTGCTCGACGCCGTCGTCGCGTACCTCCCCGCCCCGTCGGACATGCCGCCGGTCCGCGGCGAGGTCCCGGCGGACCCGGAGGCCCCGTTCACCGCGCTCGCCTTCAAGGTGAGCGCGACCGCCACCGGCCGCATGACCTACCTCCGCGTCTACGCGGGCACGATCGGAAAGGGGGACACCGTGCTCGACACGACCGCCGGACGCACGGAGCGGATCGCCCGCATCCTGCGCGTCCAGGCCGACCGGGCGACCGAGGTCGACGCGGCGCGCGCCGGTGACATCGTCGCCGTCGTCGGACCGAAGACCGTCCGCGCCGGAGCGACGCTCTGCGCCCCGGACGCGCCGATCGTCCTCGAACCGCCCTCCACCGCCGACCCCGTCGTCTCGGTGGCCGTCGAGGCGCGTCGCGGCACGGACACCGGCCGCCTCGCGACGGCCCTCGCCCGCATGACGGAGGAGGACCCCTCGCTCGTCGTCCGGTCCGACCCGGAGACGGGCCAGACGGTCCTGTCCGGCCTCGGCGAACTCCACCTGGAGGTCGCGGTGGAGAAGCTCCGGCGCGACCGGGGCCTTGAGGTGACCGTCGGGCGTCCGCAGGTCGCGTACCGGGAGGCGGTGACGAAGGGCGTCACCGGTCTGCTGTACCGGCACGTCAAGCAGGACGGCGGCGCGGGCCAGTTCGCCCACGTCGTCATCGACGTCCAACCCGTCCAGGAGGGAGAGGAGTTCGTGTTCACGTCCACCGTCACGGGCGGCCGCGTCCCGCAGGAGTACGTCCGCGCGGTCGAGGCCGGCTGCCGCGACGCCCTCGTCGAGGGCCCCCTCGGCGGCCACCCGGTCACGGGTGTCCGCGTCACGCTCACGGACGGCGCCACCCACCCGAAGGACTCCTCGGAGATGGCGTTCCGCACGGCGGGCCGCTTCGCCCTGCGCGAGGCGCTCCGCGCGAGCGTCATGGCCCTCCTGGAGCCGGTGGCCGACGTCACGGTCACCGTCCCCGCGGACTCCGTCGGCTCCGTCCTCGGCGACCTCGCGGCCCGCCGCGGCCGGGTGACGGACTCGACGACCCGCTCCGGTACGGCCGTGGTGACGGCCACCGTCCCGCTGGCCGAACTGTTCGGCTACGCGTCCCGCCTCCGCGGCCGCACCCAGGGCCGGGGCACGTTCACCACCCGGCCGGCGGGGTACGCCCCCGCCCCGACCCCGTAAAGGGAAAAGCGGGGTGCGCTCGCAGTGAGCGCACCCCGCCTTACGGGTCGGAACCCGGGTCGGAACCCGCGGTTACGGGCCGACCGCCGGCCTCACCTGAGTCGTCCCGCGCATGGCGGCGACGGTGTCGAGCATGCCCTGGTGGAACTGCTCCTGGGTCATGCCCGTGCCGTACTTCTTGAACATCTCGATGCCCTGGCGGACGCTGACGATGTCACCGGCGTCGGTGCCACCGTTGAAGAAGCTGGCACCGGGAAAGGCCGAGGAGGCACCGCCCTCCAGGTCGCCCTCTCCGAATCCCGCCGCCATGCCCACGAAGCCGTAGTGCACGTTGGACCAGACGTCGTAGAACGCCTCTTCGCCCGTGCCGGGCACGATGAAGTAGTAGTCGGGATTGGTGCGCAGATGCATCATCTTCTCGATCTTGGGCTTGTGGTCCCACTCGGCTCCCGCGCGGACCAGGCCGATCCATTCGATGGTCGCCATGCCCATGCTCATCGGCATCCAGCTGGTGTTCAGGTCGCGCATGTTCCCGACGGCGTCGGACTGCAGGTTCCGCGTGATCTCGGCGTACATGTACGCCTCGGCGGTCTGCCAGCGCTGGGCGCCCAGCGCGCGTGCGGCGGCCCGCTCCTTGGCCTGGCGCACGATCTTGCGGGCGGCGTTCCAGTCCTTCTTGGCCTGGGACATGTGCGTGGGGCCTTCGCCGCGGTGGTGCGGGTCGCGGTTCCAGGTGCCGTTCTTGTCGGCCTCCTCCTCCATGGCCTGGGCGTGTCCGGCGCAGTAGTCCCAGACGCAGTTGTTGGAGCCGTCACCGATGACGCCGTCGTGGTCGCCGCCGCCGCCCTCGTAGTACGGCTTGGGCGGTACTCCCGCGCAGACCCCGTCGGGGCCGCCGCCCGGTGAACCGTGCAGGCACATCCGACCGTCCGGGTCGGAGTTGGTGACGGGGTTGTTGTCGGCGTAGGCGTAGCCGTTCCAGCTCTGCGGGTCGGCGTTGTCCAGCAGCGGGTCGGCGCTGAGGAACCGGCCGGTGGCGGGCTGGTACTGGCGGGCGCCGAGGTTGGTCAGGCCGGTCGTGGTGTCCTTGCTGCCGCCGACGAATCCCTTGCCGCCGGCCCAGGTCGCGGGCTGGACGCCGCGCGGGTTGCCGAAGGGGTCGGTGTGGCGCCGGGTGGCGGTGAGCGTCGACAGGTCGACGGCGAGGCCGTCGGTGCCGTGGTGGTCGGCGACCTGGGCGACGAACGCTCCGGCGGCCGTGCCCGCGCCCGTGCGGACGATGCTCATGCCGCCGGGGATCGGGTAGGTGCGGATGCCGGTCTGCGGCTTGGGCGTGGCCGTGCTCGCGGTGTCCACGACCAGCTCGTCGGTGCCGAGGGTGAGCGTGGTCTTCCCGGGGTTGCGGCGCACCAGCTGGTTGCCGTCCGCGTCGTGGACGAAGGTCGTGGTGGTGTCCGGGACGGTCCATTTCTGTCCGGCGGGCGCCGAGGTGGCGCAGTCACCGAGGACGAGGTCGGTGCCGTTGGTGGTGACGTCGCCGGGGACGGCGAGGCAGCGGCCGGAGACGGGGTTGTGGAGGGAGGTGTCGGGGCGGGCGGTCCAGGTCTGGGCGGGGCTGCCGTCACAGGTGCGGAGCTGGACCGGCGAGCCCGCCGCGGCGCCCATGGCCTGCAGGCACTTGTCGGCGTTCGAGAGGCGGTTTCCCGCGGTGGCGAAGTTCTGCGCCGCGCCGGAGTTGCAGGTGTAGATCTGCGCCGGTGTTCCGTCGGTGGTGCCGCCGCCCTGGATGTCCAGGCACTTGCCGCCGATGCCCTTGACGGGGGTGGCCGTGGTCAGCGAGGCGATCTTGCCCTCGCTGTCCCAGGTCAGGGTGCTGGTGCCCGCCTTGCCGGCGCGGTACGACGTGGTGTTGCCGATCGCGTCGTACTGGGAGGTGTCGCTGTTGGTGGTGGTCGACGTCCTGGCGGTCGAGGTGAGCAGTGCGTGCGGGCCGCCGGTGCCGCCGCCCGTGGCGGGAGCGGTGGTCGGGGTGTTGACGACGCCGGGGGCGCCGAACGTCTGGGTGGTCGTCACGTCCTTCGTGGTGTCACCGGCCGGGTCGTGGCCGACCAGCCTGGTGCGGTTGCCGGTCAGGTCGTAGCCGTAGTCCTGCCAGTACGGCGCCGGGCCGCCGGTGGTCGCGGTGGACGGGGTGGTGTTGGCGCAGCCGCCCTGGTCCTGGGTCTGGCCCTGCTGCGGTGCGGCGAGTGCTCCCTTGTCGGTCCAGGCCGTGGTGAGCCTGCCGAGCGTGTCGTAGGCGAAGCACTGGCGGTCGGTCTGGGCGGGGGTGTTGTCGGCGATGCCGGTGATCGAGGTGACCTGGCCGGCGTCGTTGTAGGTGTAGCCGGTCTGCTGGACGGCGCCCGTCTGGGACGTCTGCTTGTCGACGAACTGCTGCCGGATCCGGCCGGTGGACTGGTCGTAGTCGGTGGTGGTGACGACCTGGGTGGCCCAGGGGTTGACGGTCGAGCGGACCGGGCGTCCGAAGGCGTCGTACTGCGTCTGCACGTCGTACGTGGTGGCGCCCGCGTACTTGTACATCAGTCCGTAGTCGTTGTACGAGTAGAGGATGTCGTCGAGCGGGACGCCGCCGAGCGCCGGGAGGATCGTCTCCTTGGGGTGGCCGGTGATCTTGTCGTAGACCGCGCTGGTCGTGTACGAGAACGTGCCCGAGGCGAGTCCGGCGTCCGTGCCGGGGAGGGTGATCGTCGTCCCCGTGACGCGGTAGCCGTCGTCGTATCCCTTGACCTTCGTCGTGTACGCCTGGCCGGCCGCGCCGCCGACGTACCGGGTCGACGTGGCGGGCTTGCCCTTGCCGGCCGTCGCGGTGTCGAAGGTCCAGGCCGTGAGCTGCTTGTCGGCCGTGGCGGAGGCCCCGTCGTACATGCCGGTCTTCCGGCCGATCAGGTCGTAGGTGTACGTGAGGGTCTGGTTCTTGGCGTTGGTGGTGCTCGCCAGGTGTCCGGCGCCGTCCCAGGTCTGGGTGGTCGTGCCGGTGTCGGGGTCGGTGGCGGTGATCTGGCGGCCACGCTGGTCGTAGCCGTACGTCCAGGTGTTGCCGACCGCGTCCTTACGGGTGAGGGGGTTGCCGTCCGCCGCGTAGGTGGTGCGGGTGATCACGGCGTCGGAGGCGTTGCCCGTGATGGTGGGGGTGGTGTACTGCCACGCCTCCGTGGTCCGGCCGCGGCCGTCGGTGAGCGTCGTCGTGGGCGCGATGCCCTGCGGGGACAGCACGTCGGTCCGGTCGACGCCCTTGTGGTCGGTGGTGGTGCGGGACTGCTCCACGCCCAGCGACCAGGCGGCGAGGACGACGGCGCGTCCCCGGCCGTCGTAGGTCGTGCGGGTCTGTGACGGGATGGTGTTCTCGCCGGCGACGAGGAGGGTTCCCGTCGGGCCCGACGCGTCGTTGTACCAGGGGGCGTTGACCGTGCGCGCCCTGCCCTGCGAGTCGAGGATCGTCTCGGAGACGAGCCGGCCGGTGTAGGCGGGGTTGGAGGGGGACGCCTGCGTCTGCCGCGTGCGGGCGAAGCCGTCCATGATGTCGATGCTCTTGACGTAGACCGGCGTCTCGCTGTCGCGCATCAGTTTGTTGGTGGTGACCGCCGACGGGACGCCGGCCTGGTCGGAGATCGCGTACGTGAACGTCACGTTGGCGTTCGGGTTGGCGGCCTGGGTACGGCCGGGCAGCCAGACGGCGGTGAGACGGCCGAGCGCGTCGTAGCTGCGCGTGCTCGTCTTGAGGTTGGGGTCCTTGAGCGTCAGCGGGAGGTTCCGGCGGACGTCGAAGGTGGTGACGGTGGGCCAGGTGGTCGTCTCCGGCTGGCCGGGCACGGGCGCGGAGACCGTGAGCGTGGACGGCAGTTCGCCGGTGGCGGCCGGCGCGTACGTGGTCGTGGTGACCGCGCCGTCCGGGTGCTGGGCGTCCTTGCTCTGGGGGTCCTTGGCCGAGAGGGTCCGGCCGTAGACGTCGTAGGTCGACTCGGCGGTGGACTGGAAGACGGGTGTTCCGTCCGTCGCGTAGCGGTCGAGCACTTCCTGCTTCGTCGCGTCCGCGGTGGCGGCGGCCTGCCCGGCGGGCAGGTTGTCGTAGAAGCTGCGGGTGCGGGCGACGGTGTTGGCTGCCGTCGGGGCGGCGGTGCAGGCGTCCGCGCCGGAGACGACGAGCTTCTCGGCGACCAGGCCGGTGACCTGGGCGTCGGCCCCCGTGGCGTAGGTCAGCCGGGTGCACAGGTCGGGCAGGCCCTCGGCCTGCTCCAGGGAGGTGACGACTCGGTTGTTGCGGGTGGCGTCGGTCGTCGTCGTGGTGACGGTGGACCGCCAGCCGCCGTCGGCCTTCCTGCCCTGGTCCGTGACGGTGGCCGTGGTGGCGGAGTAGCGGGCGACGAGGTCCGGCATGCCGGCGCCGCGCGGCTGCGTGGCGGTCGTGGCCTCGCCCGAGGAGCCGTTGACGCTGCGCGCGGCGACGGTGCCGCCGGCCTGGTCGTACGTCTCGGTCTGGAGCACCCGGCCGCTGAGCCAGTCGTGGTCGGTGACCGAGTGGCCCAGGGCGTCGGTGCGCTGGACGGTGCGGGTGCTGCTGTCCTTGCGGACGTCACCGTTCATGCCCTGGAGGTACGTGGTGACGACCTGCGACTTGGGCCCGTCGCCGCCGCTGCCGGTGACCGCGGTGACCGTGGCGAAGCCCCGGAAGTCGCCCCAGGTGCGGGACTTGGGGTCGGTGAACTCGCTGTCGTCCCGGTGCCAGGCCGCGGGGCCGTAGGCGTACTTGGTGATCTTCTGGGGGGCGTCGGTCGTGGTGTCGTTCTCGGTGAGCGAGTCGACGGTGTAGCGGTTGAACCAGTCGAGGACGGGGTCGGCGCCGAGGACGGAGCCGTCCGGTGTCCAGCGGACCGGGTAGCAGGACGTGGTGTTGTCGTCCTCGGCCGTCGGCATCACGTGGTTGACGCGCGAGCAGGACGGCAGGTCGTAGTCGACGTTGAGGACGCCGCCGGTCTCGTTCTTGATCTGCTGGATGCGCGCGCGGTTCATGAGCGGCGGCGCGGGGACGAGGTCGGTGCCGTCGACCCGGTTCGGGAGCATGACGGGGACGAAGGTCACCGGGGGAAGCGAGAGCGGCGGGGTGCTCGTCCGGCCGGTGCGCACGATCGAGTCCAGCCACAGGACCTTCTGGCTGGTGGCGTCCTTCGGGTCGGGGAAGGAGTGCTTGAGGGTGTAGAGGTCGACGTCCTGCCAGGCGCCGTTCACCCGCACCTGCGTCAGGACGGAGGCCAGCCGCCGGGTGGTGAAGAAGGTCGGCGTGACCGTGGTGCAGGTGCCGGTGGCCTTGCACTCCTGGTCGACCGGCACGTCGGGCCAGTTGTTCTTGTTGGCGACGGTCCGCTGCGCGGGGTCGCAGAGGGCCGTGTCGAGGCAGCGCTCCTCGGTGGTGAGGGTGAGGCGGACGGCGGGCTGGAGCCCTCCGCGGGCCGCGATCTGCTCCGGGAGCCGCTGCCCGTACGCGACCGAGGCCAGGGTGGTGGCGCGGGTGTAGTCGGTGGAGGTCCCGCTGCCGGGGTTCTGGCCGCCGCCGCGCGCGTAGTGGTTGGTCTCGCGCGACCAGGTGTACGTGGTGAGGTTGCCGTGCGGGTCGACGACGTGGTCGAGCTGGAGGCGCTGCCACATCCGGCACCAGGAGGCGTTGCCCTTGGCCGTGTCGTGGCAGGGGTCGCCGGCCTTCGGGGAGTAGACCGGCACCTCGGAGGCGGAGCCCGTCGCCGGGTCGCTGTTGTCGCCGCCGGGCAGGTGGTTGACGCCGAAGTAGTAGACGGTTCCGGTGGTGTCGGTGACCTTGGCGTAGGCGCCGTCCTGGACACCGTTGGCCGCGCCGGAGCCGAACTCGATCCGCGTGCCGTCGTCGTTCTTCAGCCGCCACACGCCGGTCGCCGCGTCCGTCGCGGCCGCACCGGTGCCGACCCGGACGAGCGGTCCGGAGTGGCCGCCCAGCGACAGGGTCGCGTTGTAGCCGCCCCAGCAGAGGTCACCGGAGTGGGTGATGCCGGCCTTGTCGCAGGGCTTGTAGGTGCGCTCGATGAATCCGGGGTTGAGGTCCCAGCCGTCGCCGATCCACGATGCCTGCGCGTTGGTGGCGGACGTGCGGCCGTCCACCGACGAGGAGTCGTAGGACAGGGCCAGTTGGGGTGCCGCGCCGCCGATGGCGGCGGGTGCGAGGAGCGGATAGCTGTATGTCAGGGCGCCGGAGGAACCGCCCCCGGCCCATGCCGAGGAGGGGTTCAGGGCGGAGGCCGTGTAGTCGCCGCCGCCGCCCGAGGCGCCGGTCTCGGCGGCCAGGAGCATCGGCGCGACGAAGGCGCCCGCCGACCGCAGGGGCGACTGCGTCGTACCGGTGGCGACCTTGGCCGGGGCCGCGTCTCCGGCCGGTACGGCGATGTCGGCCGTCACGCGGCCGGTGGCCTTGTCGATGCGGGTGGCCAGCGGCTTGCGGACCTGGCACGCGGGAAGCGCGGGCGTGGTCGCGGCGCAGGCGGGCAGCGTGACCAGACGGCCGCGGGAGGCGAACTGCCCGCCCGTGGCCTGCTGGAGGGCCGCCATGTCGAGGCCGATGTTCACCGGCACCGTGGCGCCCGGCGCCTGGCCGGTCGCGGCGACCGAGAACAGCAGGCCCTGCACTCCGGCGGCGCGGGCCGTCTTCGCGTCGTTGCGCACGACGGCGACCGCGGGCAGCGGTGCTTTGCGGTGCTTCGCCGTCGGGGCCACCCACACGGGGAGCGTGCCGGCGCGCACGGCGGACGTCGCGGGCCGGGCCGTTCCGGCCAAGTACGTCGTCTCGTAGGACTGTTGGGATGCGGCCTTGGTTCGCGGCGGCACCGCGTGGGGAGGTTTCACCGGGCCGCGCTTCTTCGCCTCGCGCGCGGCCACGGGGACGGTTTTCGGCAGCGGCGTCTTCGCCGGCTGCCAGATCCTGTCGAAGTCCGGTCCGGCCGGGGCGGCTTGGGCCGCCGGCACTGCCAGAAGGGACGCCGTCAGGGCGAGGACGAGCGGGCTGGTAGTCCGTATCCGCATATGTCGCCTGGAACGGCGCATGCCAAAGCGTGGCATCGCACTTCCCCCGTTGAATGCAGTAGCGGCCGTCGACCCCAGTGATCGACGGCACAATCGCACGGGAACTTAACAGCCGCGCCAGCTACTTGACGTATTGCGACAGTTGAAAGACAGACGTGTCTTACATCACAGCATGCGTAATGTGTGAAGACTGCACACAAGGCGGACACATCCCGCGTGGCGTGTTTTGGTCCCTCCGCCGCGCCACTGTCACAGTGCCCCGGATCTCTGCGCGCACGCGCCGGGAACACGCACATGCATGGGGGAGCAACAAGCATGTCCACTGGACAAAGACCAGGAGCCGGAGGGCCGTTGTCGGCCGCCGTCGTCCTGGCGACATCGGCCGCGCTGCTGGTCGCCGCGCCGTACGCGGCACAGGCCGCGCCGTCGCCGCGGCCCGACGTCTCGGCCGCCCCGGCCGCCGCACCGGCACCGGCGCGGGTCGGGACCGAGCGTCCGGAACAGCAGGTCCGCACCGCGGCCGAGAAGGCTCGGGAGAAGGCCCGGACGTCCGGAAAGGACGCCCTGGTGCCCGAGTTGACGGACGAGTACAGCACCACGGTCGTGACGCCCCAGGGGAAGCTCCGCACGGAGCGACACCTCGTGTCCCAGCGGAAGAAGGGCGGGGCCGACGGCTGGACCACGCTCGACGACACCCTGGTGACGCGCCCGGACGGCACCGTCGCCCCGAAGGCCTCCGACGCCGACCTCGCCATCTCGGGCGGCGGCACCGGCCCCCTCGCCACGATGACCGCCGAGGACGGACAGCGCCTCTCGGTGTCCTCGCCGTTCCCCGGCGCACTGCCCAAGCCGGTCCTCAGCGGCAACGACGCCCTCTTCGAGAACGTCGCACCGGACACGGACCTCCAGGTCACCGCCACCAAGTGGGGCGGCTACACCACCGTGGTGATCCTCCGCAGCCCGACCGCCGCAGCCAACCCGGTCGTGCGGAACCTGTCGTTCCCCACCGTGACGAAGGGCCTCACCCTCGCCAAGGACAAGGACGGCAACCTCACGGCGAACAGCGGCGACGACACCGTCTTCCGCGCCCCCGCCCCCTTGATGTGGACGGCGAAGGAGGCCCGGAAGCCGGCCGTACGGGGCGCGAAGTACGCCGACATGGACGCCGCCGAGCCCAGCGCCAAGACCAACGGCAACGTCGACGGCCTGAGCAGCGCCGAAGGACCGGGTTCCCGGGCCACCGTCGCCAGGATCCCCGTCACCTCCGCGAAGGTGACCGGCTCCGCGCAGCGGGCGACCGGCGCGATCGCGCTCGCCCCCAGCACCGCGCTGCTCGACGACCCGGACACCAGCTACCCGGTCTACATCGACCCGTCCTGGTCGGAGGACACCCGGAACAAGCAGCACCACGCCTGGGTGATGCAGGCCTGGCCGAACACGTCCAACTTCGACCGCACCGGCGGCGCCGACCGGGACCACCCCGGCTCGGGCTACCAGGGCTGGGAGAGCCCGTACGGCATCGAGCGCGCCCTGTTCGAGTTCGACATCAACGGGTACTGGGGCTCGACGATCGCCTCCGCCACCCTGCGGGTCAACCAGTACATCTCCTCCGACTGGTCCTGCACCACGAAGTACCCGGTGGGCCTGTACCGGGCCCGCGAGTTCGACTCCTCGGTGTCGTGGAACAACCACGAGGTCCGGGAGTGGCTGGACGGCAAGGACGTCCCCGGCAACGGCACGAACTCCGCCTGCTACAACGACATCCCCATCGACTTCAACGTCACGGGCGCCATGCGCGACGCCATCCGCGACACCAGCAAGCCGATCGCCTTCGTCCTGCGCGGACTCGAGGGCACCGGCAACAAGATGGGCTTCAAGCGCTACAACTACAACGCGGTGCTCACCGCCTCTTACGACTTCCCGCCGAACACCCCGGAGAACCCGCACGCCTATCCGACGCCCCGCCGCGTCGTCGCCGGCGACACCCAGGCCTGCGCCTCGGTCCCCCAGTCCCAGTACGGATGGGTGACCGGCACCACCACCACGCTGATCTCCAAGGTCAACAGCCCCAACCAGGGGCAGCTCACCGAGTGGGTGAACGTCTGGGACGAGACCTCCCAGGCAACCGCGCACCAGAACTGGTCTGGCTTCGTCGCGCGGGGCACGGAAGCCTCGTACACCCTGCCGCAGGGCACCCTGCAGAACGGCCACGCCTACGCCTGGGCGACCCACGGCGACGACGGCCTGCTCCGCGGCCCGTCCAGCACGACCTGCCACTTCGCCGTCGACACCACCCCGCCGGTCATGGCCTTCGGCGACTTCACCGACCCGAACACCCAGTACCCGCCGGCCGGCAACGGCCAGATCACCAACCTGCGGCTGGGCGACAACGGCACCATCCCGCTCTCGGCGTCCGACCCGAGCCCCGGCGCCGGACTGGTCTCCTCGGGCCTGGCCTGCGTCCAGTGGGGCTTCGACCCCCAGCTCTCCGGCGCCCAGCAGAACTGCGGCAGCCCGCTGAACACGAGCGGCATCAGCGTCCAGCCCACCCACTGGGGCACCAACGTGCTCTACGCGCGCGTGCTGGACGAGGCGGGCAACGCCTCCCAGACGCTCTCGTACGCCTTCTACGTGCCGTGGAAGGACGGCCCGGTGGCCTTCGGCGACACCACCGGTGACGCCCGCCCCGACATCCTGCTCCCGGACGACGCCGGAAACCTCGTCACCCACGGCCGCGCCACCGACGGAACCGCCGTCAGCATGCAGCCGAGCGGCACCGCCGCGACCGCCGTCCAGGCACCCGAGGTCCCGGCCGGCCGCACCTGGAAGAACTACCGGGTCGCGCACCGCGGCTCGCTCGACCCCGGACGCAACGTCGACGACCTGTTCGTCCACCGCGAGCCCACCACGGTCGGCGGCCTCGCCGGACAGGACCTGTTCGTCTACGACAACAGCCTGGACGATCCGGGGCGGTTCACGCTCGGCACCAAGGACAACATCGCCAAGCCGGCGTGCGACCCCGCCTACACCACCTGCACGGGGTACAACAGCGACGTCGAGACCTGGCAGCACTCCACCCAGATCACGCCGACCGGATCGACGCGCACCTCGCGCACCCCGAGCCGGAAGGTCGTCGACGCGACCGGCCTGCTCGCGGTGGAGGCCGGGAAGCTCTGGTACTACCCGGCCAAGGCCCGTCTGGCGCTCGCCTCACCGACCCTGGTGTCGGGCACCATGGACTGGGACAACAAGGACCTGATCGTCCCGGGCAACACGCTCGACCTGGCCACCAGCACCACGGCGGACACCGCCCCGGCACTGTGGGTCCGCGACCGCACCAGCGGCGACGTCTTCCAGTACCGGCTCAGCACGTCCACCCGCACCGAGGAATCGGGCCTGACCTACACCGTGTTCGACGGTGTCACGGCCCAGCCCGCGAGCAGGATCCTCAACGGCATCACCGGCGACGACTATCCGCGGGTCGGCTCCGACGGCGACCTCACGGACGACGGCATCCCCGACTTCTGGGCCCTCGACGGCGCCGGAACGCTGCACGCCTGGGCGGGCGCGCCCGAGCAGGGCATGGTGAAGAACCTCACCGGTAAGCACGCACGCGGCAACACCCAGGCCCCGACGGCGCAGTGGCGCCTGGAGGGCGACGCCACGGCGGTTCCCGCCACCGCCAACGGCACCGCGGCGAACATCGCCTACGCCGACGCCACCGTCGACGGCCGCACCACCAAGGTCGCCGTCTTCCGCGACACCCTGAAGTCGTCCATCACCGCACCCGACAAGGTCGTCGACACCCGACAGAGCTTCACCGTCAGCACCTGGGCGAAGCTCGACAAGCCGGACGGCGTGATCGTCAGTCAGGACACCGCCCACGGCAGCGCGTTCATGCTGTGGGGCGATTCCGGCAACTGGCGCTTCGCCCTCGCTCGCGGGGACGACGACGGCTGGCCGTACGACTACAACCACATCGTCAACCCCGCCAACGCGTTCAAGCCCGGCGTCTGGACGCAGCTGACGGCGACGTACAACGCCACCACGGGTGCCATGAGCCTGTACGTCAACGGCCGGCTCGGCTCCAGCGGCCAGCACGCGGCGAGCACCAGCCCCGCCCCGAGCGGCAAGCTGGTGATGGGCCGGTACAAGTACGTGAGCCAGCCCAGCAACTGGCTGGACGGCAGCGTCAGCAACCTCGGCGTCTACCAGGGCTACACCCCGCCGGCCACCACGGTCGACAGCCCCGTCCGCTTCGCCGCCTCCCCGGACATCTGCGTGGACGCCCCGGGCGGCAACAGCGGCAACGGCAACCACCCGCAGCTGTGGGGCTGCAACGGCACCGACGCCCAGCGGTTCAGCGTCAACGCCAACGGCACGCTCACGCAGAAGAACCAGTGCGTGGCGGCCACCGGCAACGGCACGGACTCCGGCACGGGCGTGATCTTCTGGCAGTGCCTCGGTGAGGGCGGCCAGCAGTGGCTGCCGCGAGCCGACGGCTCGATCTACAACCCGCAGTCGAACCGCTGCCTGGACGTCCCCTGGGGCAACCGCAACTGGGGCACCGTGTTCCAGCTCTACGACTGCAACGACACCTTCGCGCAGAAGTGGAGCGTCCCGACCCTCCACACCCCGGCCCTCCCGGTCAACCCGTAACCGCACACGACACCGCATCCGACGAACGCCCCGTCCCACCAGGACGGGGCGTTCGCCTTTCCGTGAGGTCCAGCTCGGCCCGTACGGTCTTCCCCGCCGGTACGCGGTCCAGCACCGCCCACCGCGACGCCAGCGCCTCCACGAGGAGGAGGCCGCGCCCGCCCTCGTCGAGGGGGCCGGGCGCGGCCGTCGCGGCCGGGCGGCGCTCGCCCCGCGTGTCGGAGACGTCGACCCGAAGCAACAGCCCGGGCGTGTACGAGAGCGTCAGCTCGAAGTCCCGCCCGGGCACCCGGCCGTGGGTGACGGCGTTCGCGGTCAGCTCGGCCACCAGAAGGCCTGCGGTGTCCGAGTCCTCGGAGCCGTACGGGACGCTCCAGCGGTCGAGCTGATGGACGGCGAGGCGGCGGGCGAGGCGGGCGCCGCGCGGGGTCGAACTGAAGCGCTGGGTGAACACACGTACGGTGACGGTGGGTTCGCGAGTCGCGGGGGAGGTCATGGGGCCAATGTGGCGGCGCCCTCGGGGAGTTACCAGCTCAGAAACTCGTACGCTGCACAGCGTACGGGTTCACGCTCTGGACCGTACCGGTGACTATCGGTGAACCTGGACTCGTTCTGCGCGAGCACACGGGTACGGGAGGTGGCGGGGTGACGGACGAGGTTCCGAAGGGGAGCGAACCGGAGACGTCGGAGAGCCTGAAGGCTTTCGGGGAGGTGGTCAAGGTCTTCCGCAAACGGGCGGGCCTGACACAGGAACAGTTCGCCCCGCTGGTGGGCTACTCGGTCCCCATGGTCGCCTCGATCGAGCAGGGGAGACGCCTGCCGTCGAAGGAGTTCGTGGACCGGGCGGAGGAGGCGCTGGACGCGTTCGGGGTGATCCTGGCGGCGGCCAAGCACTTGACCCGCAAGGCGGGGCTTGCGAAGTGGTTCGAGGGGTGGGCGGAGCTGGAGCCGCTGGCGGTGACGCTGTACACGTTCGAGAACCGGCTCGTACCGGGGCTACTCCAGACGACTGCATACGCCCGGACGCTCTTCGAGAAGCAGCTCCCGGCGATGAGTGACGACAAGATCGAATCGAACCTCGTCGCTCGCATGGAGCGGACGGACATCCTCGCGGAGCACCCGGAGACGATCTTCAGCTTCATCATCGAGGAGCACGCGCTTCGCCGCCAGGTAGCCGACCAGGAGTTCATGCGCGAGCAGTTCGACCACATCATCGAACTCAGCGAATGGCGCAACATCGACATCCAGATCATGCCGCAGTCACGGGGGCACCACGCAGGTCTCGACGGCCCCTTGTGCCTCCTGGAGAACGAGGAGAACACCTGGTACGCCTACAGCGAGGGCCAGGGCAGCGGCCAGCTCATCTCCGACCCCAAAGTGGTCAGCATCCTTCAGCAGCGATATGCCAGGATGCGGACACAGGCTCTGTCCGTAGAGGCGACCGTGGGCCTGTTGCGGGAGATCCGAGGAGCACTATGAGCACCACTGAACTGTCTTGGTTCAAGAGCAGCTACAGCACCGGTGACGGCGGGAACTGCGTAGAAGTCGCCCTCTCCTGGCACAAGTCCAGCTACAGCAGCGGCAGTGGCGACGACTGCGTCGAGGTCGCCTCCTGCCCCTCCACCGTCCACGTCCGCGACTCCAAGAACCCCACCGGCCCCCAGCTCGCCCTCTCCCCCGCCACCTGGACGGAGTTCGTCGCCCGGCTGGGCTGACGGCGGAGCTCAGCCGACCGGCGCGGTCGTCGCCCTGTGCTCGCTGGGCCGGATTCCGTACACGCGCTTGAAGGCCACGCTCAGCCCGAACGCACTCTGGTAGCCGACCTGTCGGGCGATCGACTCCACGGTGGCGTCGGTACGCGCGAGCAGGTCGGCGGCGAGCGCGAGCCGCCAGCCGGTGAGGTACGTCATCGGCGGCTCGCCGACGAGGTCGCCGAAGCGGCGGGCGAGGGTGGCCCGGGAGACGCCCGCTTCCTCCGCGAGGGTCGTCACGGTCCAGGGGCGGGCGGGCCGGTCGTGGATGAGGCGGAGGACGCGGCCGGCTACGGGGTCGCCGAGCGCGCGGTACCAGGCGGGCGGGTCGGCCTCGGGGCGGGCGAACCACTCCCGAAGCGTGGACAGGAGCAAGAGGTCCAAGAGGCGGTCGAGGACGGCCTGTTGGCCGGGGTCGTCGCGGCTGATCTCGTTGTCGGTGAGTTCGAGGATGGGCCCGGTCTTGCCGTCGTCCTGGTGGACGACGAGGACGCGGGGCAGGCCGCCGATGAGGCGTTCGGAGACGCGGCCGTCGACCTGGTAGCTGCCGGTGAGCAGCAGGGTCGTACCGCCGGGGGCGTTGGCGCAGGTGCGGAGGCCGAGGATGACGTCGTCGCTGATGTCCTCGCCGTCGGCGGTGGTGCAGTGGCCGGGGTGGACGACGTAGAAGGGCGGTGTCCCGGCGTGGGCGTCGTCGGTGACGGAGAAGGGTTCCGCGCCGGTCACGAGGGCGACGTCGCCGGGGCCGAGGGCGACGGGTGCGGCGTCGCCGCCGGGGACGACCCAGCCCGAGCCGCGCAGCATGGTGACGACGGCGAGCGGGGTGCCGCCGGCGAAGCGGATCGACCACGGCGGGGCGAGGATGTTGCGGCTGAACAGGGCGCCGTCGGAGCGGACTTCGTAGAGGAGGCTGGCGAGCGGATCCACGGACCGAGTCTAGTGACCGAGCGGCTGAGCGGCTGAGACATCGATGTGAGCGCGTGGACCATTCTGTGATGCATGGCGCCGCCGTTTGACTGATCGCATGACGACGATGAGGAAAGACAAGCCGATCCTGGTCCTCGGCGGGACGGGCAAGACGGGCCGCCGTGTGCTCTCCCGCCTCCGGCAGCGGGGTTACGAGGTCCGCGCGGCCTCCCGGAAGGGGGCGGCCCGCTTCGACTGGAACGACGAGAACACCTGGGAGCCGGTGCTCGACGGGGTGGGAGCGGCCTATCTGGTCGATTCGATGCAGAGCGACGCGGGGACGTCGATGAGCGCCTTCGGGAAGCTGGCCGCGGCGCGCGGTGTCGAGCGGCTCGTGCTGCTCTCGCACCGCGACTGGGTGGTTCCCGAGGGCGAGGAGAAGTTGCCGTGCGAGCGGGCGGTGCGGGAGTCCGGGGCGGAATGGACGCTGCTGAAGCCGGCGTGGTTCGCACAGAACTTCAGCGAGGACCCTTTCTTCCGGGGGCAGTTGGTCGACGGCGAGGTGGTGTGGTCGGCCGGGGCGGGCACCGAGCCGTTCGTGGACGTCGAGGACATCGCGGACGTCGCCGTGGCCGCCCTCACGGAGGACGGCCACGGCGGCCAGGCCTACGAGCTGTCCGGTCCGCGCCTGCTGAGCCTGGATGAGGTGGCGGACGAGATCGCCCGGGCGACGGGGCGGGTCATCGCGTACCGCCCCGTCCCTCCGGACGACTTCACGGCCTATGCGGCACGGCAGGGCCTGCCGGAGGACTTCACCGCCCTCCTGAACACGCTCTTCGGGTGGATCGGCGAGAACCGTTTCGCCACCCTCGGCGACGGCGTGCAGCGGGCATTGGGCCGTGAGCCGCGCGACTTCGCGGACTACGTGCGGGTCACGGCCGCGACCGGGATCTGGCACGGCTGATCAGAAACCTGGGGACGGGCTTGACTCTCGGGTAACGCGAGACGGCACAGTCAGTGCCGTGGACAGGAGAAACCTGCTGCCGATCGGGCAGTTCTCGCAGGCCAGCGGCCTCTCGGTCACCGCGCTTCGGCACTACGACGCCAGTGGCGTGCTGGTGCCGGCGTTTGTCGATCCGGTGAGCGGCTACCGGTACTTCCGGCGTGACCAGGTGCGTACGGCGCAGTCGATCAGGGCGCTGCGGCAGCTGGACATCCCGGTCGAGGAGGTGCGCCGGCTGCTCGGCGGCGGCGAGGAGGAGATCGCCGCCGCCCTGCAGGCGCATCTACGGGCGGCCGAGCGGCGGCTGGAGGTGCAGCGCTCCCTGGTCCACAGCCTGCTGAGCCGAATGACCGAAGGAGCAGAGATGACCCACCGCGTCACCGTCCGCCAGGGCGCCGCCGAACGGATCCTCGTCCGTGGGGCGACCCTGGACAACTCCGGGCTCGACGCCTTCCTCCGCGTCGCCTACCAGGAGATCTACGAGGTCGCCGGGCGCGGCCCCCTCACTTTCACCGGGCCCGCCTTCGTCCGGTTCCACGGGGTGTGCGACGACGAGAACGAAACGCTCGTCGAGGCGTGCCTGCCGTTCTGGGAAGGCGGCGCGCAGCCCACGGACCTGCCCGAGGGCATGACCGTGCGCGAGCTGCCCGAGAGCGCCCTCGCCTGCACGGAGGTCGAGGGCGCGGCCGCCGCGTTCCCCCAAATCCTCGGCGCGTACGACGCCGTCGCCGACTGGATCACCACGCACGGCTTCGCCTTCGCAGGCCCGGTCCGGATGGTCTACCGCCGGTGGACCGGGACACCGGACCACCCGGACAACCGCATGGAGATCGCCTGGCCGATCGACGAGCCCGCCGACGACTAGGCAGTAGGGACGAAATCGGCTGAGGACGGGCCCGGCCTCGGACACGGTGGAGTGAATGATCATCAGGACCGTGGACCACCGCGAAGCGCGACTGGTTGAGTACGGAGCGTTATAGACCGCTTGGTTTGTTTCCTGCTTTCAGGAGGCTACGTGTTCCACCTCCAGACATCCTTCGCGCGCAGGGTCGCGCTGGGCGCGCTCACCGCACTGGCCCTCGCGGCCGCCGTCCCGGGCGGCTCGGCTTCGGCGGCACCGGAGCCGGCGCAGTGGGCGGCGCTCGGCGACTCGTACACGGCCGGCGTGTTCGTCGGCTACCCCCGCCCGGAGCTCGGCAGCGCGGACCGTGACGGCTGCGACCGCACGACGGGCGCGTACCCGAACCTCGTCGAACGCAGGCTTACGGCGGAACCGCCCGCGGGCCGGCTGGTACAGCTGACCGACTTCAGCTGCGGCGGCGCCACCATCGCCGAGATCGCCTCGGCCCGGCAGACCCCCATCAGCCCGGTGCAGGCCCCAGCGGACGGCTGGCCCAGTGTGGTCTCACAGGTGGACCGGGCGGGACTGAGCGCGAGCACCGACGTGGTCACGATCGGCGTCGGCGGCAACAGCCTGCCCTTCGGCAAGATCCTCACGTCCTGCCTGATCGCCGGCATCGGCCAGCCGGACGAAGCCACCCCCTGCCGGGACGCCTACGAGGCCGGCGGCCCGTTCCTCGACCCCGAGTCGATCTACGACAAGTACGACCGGGTCACCCGGGAGTACGCCGGCATGCTGCGCGCCGTGCACGAGAAGGCGCCCCATGCCAAGGTCATCACGGTCGGCTACCCCACGATCGCCCCGGAGGACCCCACCACCTGTGACCGCCAGGACACCACCGAACTGGCGGCCGACATCAAGGACATCGGCCGGATCTCGGCCACCCACGGGGACATCGCCTGGCTGGGCGAGGTGAACACCCACCTCAACGCGATCATCGAAGCGATCACGGAGCTGAGCGACGACACCTACGTCGACACCGCCGCCTCCAGCGTCGGCCACGACGCCTGCCAGCCCCGGGCCGCGAAGTGGGTCGAGGGAGTCTGCGGCGAGGCCGGCCCGTACTGGCCGAACGAACTCGCCGTCGGCCCGCTCACCCTGACCTGCTCGGGCGGCAACCGGGCCACGCTCGTGCACCCCAACGCCGCCGGCCACGCCAACACCGCGACCCTGGTCGAAGCCGCCGTCCGCAAGGCCTTGGCACCTGACCTGACCTGACCTGTTCGCACCGCCCCACCGCCCCTGGCCCCAGCGGCCCGGGGCGGCCCGGCCGCGGGTGGCAGGCCGGGCCGGGCACGTTTTCAGGTGCAGTCGACGGCCCGGTTCCGCAGCCGGTTGCGGACGCCCATGACCGCCGCCGCCTCAGCGCATGACGGACGAGAAGTTGTCGAGCTGGATCCAGGTGACCTTGGTCGCCGCCTGGGGGCCGTAGGCCCAGAGCTCGCCTGCCGTGTTGACCTCGATGCGGACGGAGTTGACGCCCTGACTGTTGTTGCGGGGGCAGACGCCGCGGGTCACCTTGGCCGGACGGATGTCGGAGTCGAGCGTGCCGAGGAGGGCGTCGGCGGTGAGCGTGCCGGTGATCAGGCCGCGCAGCTGGAGGAACTCGGTGCCCGCGAGGCGGATCACGCGGGCTTCGGCCGGGGCGACGAGGTCGTTCTTCACGACCGTCTCCAGGGTGATCGGCTTCCAGTCGACGAGGATCTGGCAGCCGTCCGCGGGGTCGACGGCGGCGGCGGGGGCCGCGGTGAGCAGGGGGGCTCCGACGGCGACGGCGGGGGCGGCGAGGGCGGCGGTGAGCAGGGCGCGGCGGCTGGTCGTGTGCTCGGTCATGGTCGATCCTCCGGATCGGGTGGGGTGGACGGACGGCTGCGCGGGCGTGGCGGCTGAGCGACGGGGGCTCGGCGGGCTCACCGGGCCCGTCGGGCTCATCGGGCCCGTCGGGCTCATCGGGCCCGTCGGGCTCACCGGGCTCATCGCCAGACGACGGAGACGCCGTCGAGGTCGATCCAGGTGATGGCGTTGTCGCTGTAGGCGCCGTACACCCGGAGCGCCCCGCTGACGTCCGTCTCGACGCGGCAGACGCAGCGCCCGGCGTTGTTGTTGCGGGGCACGCTCGCGCGCGTCGGGTGGGTCGGGCGCAGCCGGTGCGGCAGGGTCGCGATCTTGCTGTCCTCGGTCAGGCCGGGCGTGGCGGTGAGGGTGCCGCGCAGCTGGAGGTAGGTGGTGCCGGCGTAGGAGATCAGGCGCCCGCGCGGGCGCTGCGCGCCGGGCTTGACGACGGTTTCGAGCGCGAGGTCCTCCCAGTCCGCGAGGACCCGGACGCCGCCGACCGCGGGCCTCGTCGGGTACCAGCTGATCGTGACGTCACGCGAATCGGTCTTGCCGGGGACGGTGTTGCTGAAGCCGATCAGCAGCCGGGTCTCCCCGGTCTCTCGGTCGACCTCGATGGCGGCGCCCTCGGGCTCGCGCCGGGTGAGGCCGCCGGCGGTGGTGACCACCTGCCGGTCGAACCGCTTGCCGGTCGCCCAGTCGTAGGAGGTGAGGAAGGCGACGCCCGGGAACCCGTCGGCGGGAAGCGTGTTCGGGTCCTTGTCGACGAGGTAGGGCGCCCACTGGTACCAGTAGAGGACGTCGCCGAGGACGGCGTAGCCCTGGGACGTGAGCTCCGGCTCCAGCGGGTAGCGCGACGGAACGGCGGGGGTGACGTCCTCGTCGACGCAGTCCGGCGGCGGGGGGACGAGGTCCTTGCATTCCTTCACGACGAAGGTGGTGCCCACCGGGACCCAGGTGCCGGCGGCGGCCGCGGCGAGGTCGTAACGGGTGAAGTGACGGCGGCCGTTCTTGTGGTACATCACGCACAGCAGGTTGTTCACCGGGTCGATCGACGGCCCGGTGCCCGCCGTGCTGCCGGGCGGCGTGAACTTCCGCAGCACCGGATCGTCCGCGTCGAGGATCGTGCCCGGGTCGAACACGAACCGCGTGACGGCCTTGCCGAAGGCGGCCTTGATCGTGCCGTCGTCCCGCCTGCTGTAGTGCAGCGAGCGGCCGACCTCGGTCCAGAGGTACGTCGTGCCGTCCTCCTGCGGCTCCGCGCCCATCGAGATCCCGTGCCCGAATCCCCGCAGCTGCATCGAGCCGTCGACCTCGCCGGTCAGCCGGTTGATGCGGTTGAGCCGCATGTTGCCCTTCTCGATGTCGTCCTGGTCGCCGCTCTCCATCTGGAGGACGAAGACCCATCCGTGGCGGGTGTCGGTCGCGATCGCCTGCGGCGCCGGGCCCTTCACCAGGTCGACGGTCTGGATGAGCCTGCCGGTCGCGCCGGACAGGTCGACGCCGTTGGCGTCCGTCTTTCCCATGGTTCCCTCCCCCGGGATCCCTGCTGGATCCGTATGCCGAGGCAAGATCATCACACGAGCCGTGATCCCGGCCCCGCGCCAAGGGGCGTGCACCCGCGAGGGGTTCAAGGCCGGGGCGGAGGCCGCCGCTGCCGTCTTCGGCGAGCCGGACGTCCTCGTCGACTCCGCCGGAGGGTCAGTCGTTCGCCTCGGGCATCCAGGTGTAGCGGAAGCGGAGGGCGGCGACCGCGTCCCGCGCGTGGTGCAGGGCTTCGGCCGCGGTGGCGCCGACGGCGAGGACGGCGGCGGAGCGGTCGGAACTCTGCCGGACGGTGGTCTGCGGGCTGCCGGGTTGCTTGAGCAGGTCGACCCGGTGGACGTGCGGCAGGCCGCGGACCTCCTCCACTCCCTGGATCTCGGTGAGGACGTTGCTCGGCGGTCCGGACGGGTCGGCGAACCAGACGGCGGCCGCACTCGCTTCGGTGCCGGCGGCGGCCAGCAGCGGGGACACGTCCTCGCCGATGGCCTGACGGGCCACCAGCTCGTGCACGTCGACGCCGGTGGCGAGCTCGACCAGGTCCATGATCGAGTCACCGCCGATCCGGTTGTGGGTCTCGATGAGCCGCGGGCCGTCGGCGGTGAGGACGAGCTCGGTATGGGAGGGACAGTCGTGGAAGCCGAGGGTGTCCAGCACCCGCTCCACGTACGCGGTGATCGCAGCCTCGGCGGCCGGGGCGAGCGGGGCGGGGACGAGGTGGCCGCGCTCGACGAAGGTCCGGGCGTCCTTGTACTTCTTGGTGATCGCGAGGATGTGGTGACGGGTCCCGGTCGAGAGGGCCTCGACGCTGAACTCCTCGCCGACCAGGAACTCCTCGACGATGACTCCGCGCTCCAGCTGCTGCTCGCCGAGGCGCTGCAGGGCGGCGTCCAGGTCGTCGGCGGTGTCGATCCGGGCCACGCCGGCGCTCGCCTCGCCGTCGACCGGCTTGACGATGCAGGGAAGGCCGACCGCGGTGACCGCGCTGCGGACCGACTCGCGGTCGCGGGCGAGCCGGTGGCGGCAGCCGGGGACGCCGTGCCGGTCGAGGATCTCCCGGGTGCGGGCCTTGTCGAGGACCCGCTCGAAGAGTTCGACGTCGACCACGGTCGGGATGCCGAGCCGGTCGGCGACGGCCTCGACGATCCGGTAGGTGTGCTCGTTGAAGGCGACCACGGCATCGAACGGGGCGGCGGCGTGCAGTACTTCGGCAACGGCGACCCACAGTTCGGGGGCGGCGGCGTCGAGGATGACGGTGTGCCGGTACGCGCCGGTGGCGTCGTCGGGGCGGGCCCGGCCACGGGGCATCAGCAGGACCAGTTCGTGTCCCAGGTCGTGCAGTCGGTCGTGGCACATCCGGTTGGTGCCCACCACCAGTACTCGCATCTCGCGTCCTTCGCCTTGTGGAACTGTTCGGTGCCGCAGGAGCGGGACCGGATGGAACTTCAGCCGGCCGTTCACCCCGGACGGCTCGCCCAAGGCCGCTCGCCCAGGGCGGCTCGCCCCGGACGGGGTCGTCAGTCGACGGCCGCCGCGGGCTCCACGCGGCCGGCGAGCGCGCGCAGGCCGGGGCTGCTCACCCGCAGCCGCTGGGTGAGCAGCGCGGAGACCAGGGCGATCCCGGCGGCGAACAGCCAGAAGTCGGCGCCGTTCCCGCCGTCGCCGAGCCAGCGGTAGACCGCCACGCCGAGGCCGCCGCCGACGGCTTCGCCGAGGGCGTTGCCGATCGAGAAGACGCCGTAGCCGAGGGCGCGGCTCCGGTCGCCGAGCAGCCGGAGCAGCAGCACGTCCATGGTGGGTACGAACATCATCTCGCCGATGGTGAACAGCACCACGCCGACCACCGCGCCGGAGTAGCCGGGGATCAGGTAGACGGTGGTGAAGGCCAGCGCGAAGGTGGTGTAGGCGGCGACGGTGGTGACGGTCTGTCGGCCCTTGGAGAGCTTCTCGGTCAGCCGGGTGACGCCGAGTTGGGCGACCACGATGAGCAGCGCGTTCAGCGTGTACAGCCAGCCGAGGCGGTCGGTGGCCCCGGTGTCGGAGGAGACGTGCAGGGCCAGCGCGTTGAAGAGCTGGCCGTAGCAGCACCAGCCGAGCAGGTTGATCAGCATGAACGAGCGCATGCCGGGCAGCGCGAGGATGTCGAGGTAGCCGCGCAGCGAGGAGTCGGGGGCACGGACCCGGCTGTCCATCCGCAGGCGGCGGTAGTTGAGGAAGGTGGTCAGGCCGGCCAGGCAGTAGACCGCCGAGACTCCGCCGAGCACCAAGCCGTGCTGATGGCGCTGGACGAAGAACAGGGCCACCGGGGCGGCCAGTGCGGAGGCGACGTTGACCGCGATGTTGATCAGCGAGAACAGCCGGGCGCGGTCCCCGCTGCGGTCGCTGGCCTCGGCGGCCAGCTGCTTGCTGGCGAGGGCGTTGACCGAGACGCCCAGGCCCGCCAGCGCGAGGGTGGCGGCGGTGGCGGGCAGTCCGCCGGCGACCCGCAGTCCGGTGAAGCCGACCGCCGCGGTGAGGCAGCCGAGCAGCACCGACAGGGACGCCGATATCCGGTCCAGCCAACGCGCCAGCGGCACCTTGGAGACCTTGTTGGCGATGGTGAAGACCAGGATCAGGAAGCCGGTCTGCCCGCCGCTGAAGCCGGCCGCCGTCAGCGACACCGCAAGCGTGGAGAGCAGGCCGAACAGGCCCATGTTGGTCATGAAGTAGTGCAGCGTGATGGAACGGGTGCCGCTGCGGGCGGCAGAGGCAGCGTCGGCCGCGGTCGGCTCGCTCATACGGCCTGCTGCGCGGCGGGTTCGAGCCGGACCAGGTCGCGGGCGGCCTCGGCCTTGGCGACCGCGTCGGCGGTGGACTCGCCCTGGCAGATCACGTAGCCCTGCCGACCGTCCGAGGAGGCCAGGTCGGTGAGCACCCGGCCGGGCGTCAGGGTGGAGACCATGCGTACCAGGCCGGGTGCCCGCCGGGCGTCCTCGAGTCCGTGGACCTCGCCGACGGTGGTGTGCTCGAAGGCGAGGAAGCGGATCGCGGCACCCTGGGCGCGCGGGGTACGGGCGGGCGCGGGCAGGTCGAGCAGACCGGCGAAGGTCTCGCTGATCACGTCCACGCCGGTGACCAGTTCGGTCAGCTCCCAGATCTGGTCGCCGCCGGCCCGGGTCTGCGCCTCGATCAGCCGGGGGCCTGCCGCGGTCACCCGCAGTTCGGTGTGGACCGGGCCGGTGCGCTGCCCGATCAGGTCGAGGAAGCGCAGCACCAGCGCGTCGATCGCCTCGCGCACCTCCGGGGCGAGCCGGGCGGGCTGCTGGTGGCCGAGCTCCACGAAGCCGGGGGCGCCGGTGGTGAGCTTTTCGGTCACCATGACGATCTCGTGCTTGCCGTCCCGGGAGAGGGACTCGACGCTGTACTCGGGCCCGTCGAGGTACTCCTCGGCGAGGACCGGCCCGTCCGTCCAGCGGGTGGTCCAGGTCCAGCGCTCGGCGATCTGGCTGTCCTCGGTGACCAGGTACACGCCCTCGCTGAGGCCGCCGGCGGTGGGCTTGAGCACGATTGGTCCGCCGCCGAGGGCGGCCATGAACGCGCCGGCCTCGGCCGGGTCGGCGCACACCCGGTGGCGGACCGGGCTGAGGCCGTGGCGGTCGAGCAGTTCCCGGGTGCGGGTCTTGTCCCGGGTCGCCAGGACCGCCTGGAGGTTGTCGCCGGCCACGCCGAGTTCGTGCGCGCAGCGGGAGGCCGGCTCCAGGCCGTACTCGGTGAAGGAGAGCACCGCGTCGAAGGGGTCGGCGGCGTGCCACTCCCGGACCACCGGCAGGATCTCCTCCGACTTCCGGTAGTCGAGCACGGCGTAGTTCTCCGCGCCCGCCCGGTGGTCGGCGTTGTCCCGCTCGGGGATCTGGATCATCGAGTAACGCAGACCCAGCCGACGGGCCTTGGGCACCTCGTGCCCAGGCCCGCCGACGAACAGTACGTGTCGTCCCGTCACGGGAACTGCCTTTCCAGAACTCGACTACTCGGACCTCGGGCTCTCGGGTCCTACTGGCGCAGGCGGGAGAGGTCGATGTCCATCTGGTGCGCCAGCGCCCGGCCGCGCGCCATCACCACGTCGAACAGCTCCGAGTGGGTCACCTTCAGCTCCTCGGGGTTGAGGGCGAGGGCGAGCAGCTCGCCGATCCGCTGGCGGACGTGCAGCCGCAGGTTGGCCTCGTCCAGGGCCTTGCGGCCGAGCCCGATCGAGTCGCTCAGCAGCACGATCCGGTGGAACCACCAGGCCGGCAGGTAGAGCACGTCGCCCGGCTTGAGCACGAAGCGGGTGAGCTGGGTGGCCGGCGAGTCGAGCAGGGCCTGGACGTCGAGTCGGCCGTCCGGACCGGGGAGCAGCTCGGCGTCGGGGCCCATGACGTACCAGAGCTTCTCGCCGACGATCTGGGCGTGCAGCACGTCGACCGAGTACGAGTCCTGGTGCAGCCGGGTGATGCCGCCCTGCTGACCGAGCCACAGCTGGTGGTTGGTGGAGGCCGCGTCGCCGTAGAGGCTGCGCCGGAAGTCGTACTGGGCGATGTCCAGTTCGGGCATGTCCTCGGCCAGCTCCGGGGTGGCGGTCTTGTAGTACCACTCCTGGAGGTAGAGCGGGGCCGCACCGGTGCCGGCGCTCTCCTTGAGCATGGTGACGAACTCGGCGAAGGTGGTCTTCCTCGCCGCCGCACTGCTGTAGCTGTCGACCACGACGGGGACGTCCCCGCAGCGCTCGGCAAGGTTGTCGAAGGTCCAGCCGCGCACCGACGGCCAGTTCGCGGCGTAGCCCTCGAGGACGACCGGGCGGCCCTTGGCGCGGTACTCCGCGTCGAACTCCTCGCGGGTGAGTCCGGTGCGGCGCTCGATGTCGGGCGCGGTCTCCAGTGCGTCGGCGAGCGGTCCGGACGTGAACGCCGCCTCCACCGCCCGAAGGCTTTCCAGGTCCCGCCGCTTCAGGTAGTTGGGTTCGATCGCCATCGTGTTCAGCCCCTCTGCGGGTCGATTGCCGGGTCGGTCGCCTGCCTGGGCGACGGGATCGAGATCGAGGCCGACAGCACGCGCCGGATCGTCCGCACCACGCGCTCCCGGTCGGCGGGCTCGTCGGGCAGCCGGCGGTGGACGAAGTGGTCGTAGCCCTCCAGCCAGAGGACCTCGGTCGAGCGGGCCCGCTCGGCGCTGTCCAGGTAGCCCTCGACGACGGTCCGGGCGACCACCTGGTCCTCGGCGGCGCCGATGATCAGCAGGTCGCCGTCGAACTCGGCCAGGCCCGCGTAGGCCGGCGAGTCGGGGTAGTTGCCGGGCCGGGCGAGGCTGCTGCCGTCGAAGGGCGAGTCGGCGGCGGACGCCGGGTAGGCCGCGGGGCAGAAGAACACCAGGGCGCGCGGACGCAGTTGCGGCGTCAGGGCGGCGGCCAGGTGCGCGCCCATGCTGGTGCCGATCAGCACGGGCGCACGGTCCCGGTCCAGGTGGGCGGCGGCGGCCCGGGTCTCCGCCAGCCGCCCGCGCAGGGTGGACTCACGCAGCAGTCCGGTGCTGTCCCCGTTGCCGGAGAAGTCGAAGCTGAGCCAGCCGAGGCCGGTCGGCTCCAGCTCTTCCAGCAGGTAGCGGATCCGGTGGCGGCTCGACGTCTCGCCGAGGCCGTGCAGGGCCAGCAGGGCTGGTCGCGAGCCGTCGGCCGGAGCCGTCCGGGTCGCGGTCATCTTCTGGCCGTTGCCCTCGAAGACGAAGTCCTCGGTGTCCACGGTGTGCTCGTCCCCCTCGGTGAACTGCGGTGAGATGCCTGGCAGGAGCCGGGTCAGCCCCGGGTGAGGCCGCTGAAGCGCTCGCTGCGCACGGTGGGCCACTCGTCGCGAAGGATGCTGTAGTAGATGACGTCGCGGCGCCGGCCGCCGGGCATGTAGTTGAAGCTGCGCAGCACGCCCTCCTCGGTCGCGCCGATCCCGGCCAGCCCGCGGCGGGCCCCGGTGTTCAGCACGTCCGTCTTGAACTCCACGCGCTCGCACTCGAGCTCGCCGAAGGCGTGGTCGAGCAGGGCGAGCTTGGCGGACCGGTTGATCCCGGTGCGCCGGGCGGCCGAGCAGACCCAGGACCAGCCGATCTCGACCCGTCGGTCCGCCTTGGCCAGGTTGCCGTACGCGCTGGAGCCGACGATCCGGCCGGTGGCGTTGTCGACGATGGCGTAGACGATCCGGGTGCCGTTCAGGCTGTCCTTGACCGCGGCCTCCACGAAGCCGTCGAGGTCCTCCGGGGTGGCGATCCGGGTGACGAAGTACTCCCAGGTCTCGGGCTCGTAGACGATCCGCGAGAACTCCTCGACGTCACCGATCCGGACCCGCCGCAGCGTCACCCGGTCGTTGGACAGCACCGTGTCCGCCAGCTTCTCCCAGCCCATCATTCCTCCGACTTCTCGGTGCGCGGTCGGCCGACCGCGGCGGTCACCAGGACGGGCAGTCCGTCCTTGGTGCCGTCGTTGTACACGGTGTGCTTCTGGTACACCAGGTCGAGATCGTCGCCGTACACTCGGCTGATCTCCTTGCGCACCAGTTTGAACTGCGCGTTCAGCAGGCCGTTGTCGACGGAGAACCGCTCTCCCGCGACCACCATGCCGTAGATCCGCTGCTCGTAGCGCAGTTCGTCGTTCAGACGGCCGACCGCGGCGGCCAGGGCCTCCGGGTCGGTGTCGGCGGCGGCCGGCGAGACCACCGCGGTCAGGTACGGCTTGCCGTCGCCGAAGACCGCGCAGTCGTGCACCTCGGGCAGCTCGCGCAGCCGCTCCTCGACCGCCGGGACGAGGATGTTCAGCGCCCCGCTGAGGGTGACGATGTCGTCCACTCGGCCGTCGATGTAGAGGAAGCCGTCCTCGTCGACGTGGCCGATGTCGAAGGTCTTGACCTCGCCGGTGGGCAGGTAGGTCTTCTCGTTCACGCCCGGCCCGCACCAGGTGTAGCGGGTGTTCACCGGGTCGAGGCCGCCGACGATCAGGATGCCGTCCTGGTCGAAGCGGATCCGCTTGTGCGGCAGCACCTTGCCCACGCTGCCGACCCGGTACGCGCCGGGGTGGTTCTTGGACACGATGCAGGTCTCGTTGAGGCCGTAGCCCTCGTAGAGCGGGACGCCGCAGTCGTTGAAGAAGTCCAGCATGGCCCGGCCGGCCGGGGCCGAGCCGGTCCACAGGTAGCGGATGCGGCCGCCGAGTTCGGCCTGCACCGCGGCCCGTCGGCCGTCCGGGTCGGCGGGCGCGCCGGCTGCCTCGAGCCGGGCCTTGACCTGCTCGTAGAAGCCCGGAACGCCCATGATCACGGTCGGTCCTGTGGCCTGCGCCACCTCGATCACGTTGGCCCGGTCGGCCAGGGTCAGGTCGTGGCCGTTGGCCAGCGCCGAGTAGATCCAGTAGCGCTGCTGGAGGAAGCGCACCGGCAGGAAGACCAGCACGTTGTCGCCGTCGCGGTGATCGAACATCTCCTGGACGGCGGCGATCGACCGGTTGACGCTGGCGACCGTCACCTCGATGCCCTTGGGCACGCCGGTGGAGCCCGAGGTCTGCTTGATCGCGAAGACGTCCGCCGGATCGTACGGCCGGCGGGCCGGCAGCGACGCCGGGTCGGCCTCGGCGTCCTCGGCCCAGGCCGCCACGGTGGCGATGTCCCGGACGCCGCCCTCCTCCGGCCCCTCCTCGGCGAACAGCAGGGTGAGGCCGAAGTCGGCGATCACCTGCTCCGGCCGGTAGCGGCCGGGCTCAAGGCCGGCCACCACCGCGCCGAGCTTGACCGCGGCCAGGTCGAGCAGCACCCACTCGATCCGGTTGCGGGACATGATCCCGATCCGGTCGCGGGCCTTCACGCCGGCGGCGTGCAGGTGGCAGGCCACCCGGGCCGCACCGCGGTCCAGTTCGGCAAGGGTCAGCGAACGGATCTCGTCGCCGACCCGGAACCTGATCCGGTGCACACCGTCCTGGCACCCCGTCATGGCGACGGTGTTGAGCGTGTCGGGTACGGGCGCGGTGAGGTCGAGAGTGGAGCCCGCGCTCTGATCGGCCACGGTGCTGGTCCTCCTGGAGGGTGGGGAGAGGATGGGACGGTGCTGCGGTCAGGCGGCCTGGACTCCGGCCAGGTCGCCGGCGGCCAGAGCATACGGGCGCAGCCGCTCCCAGGCCTGCGACGCGTACCAGGCCTTGTCGAAGCCGCCGACCGGGCCGACCGGCAGGGTGCCGTCCTGCAGGCCCTGGGCGAGGGTGCGCCACATCTCGTCGACCAGCGAGCAGTGCCGGACGGCGTCGACGAGCTCGGTCATGGTGAACGGCGGGCCCTCCATCCGGACCAGCCGGATGTCGTAGCAGCCCCGGTAGCCGCGGCCGAACACGCTGAACGGCGGGTGCCAGACCTGCGCGCCGGGCGCGCGGAGCGTGTAGCGCACCCGGGAGGCGACATGGCCCCCGTGGTGGAACTCGGAGTGCTCCGCGATGTCCGGGATCTGCGGCGGGAAGAAGTAGTGCCGCTTCTCCGGGATCTCGGCCCGGTCGTACTCGCCGGGCGCGAAGTGCCAGCGGTTGTACATCATCCGCTGGGCCGCCCGCCAGATGATCGGGGTGGTCTCCTCGCCGACGTGCGCCATCCGGATGGGGTTCGGCAGGCAGCAGCAGAAGAAATCGCCCTTCTTCAGCGCCAACACGCCGTCCGGCCCGCCCGGCTGCGCGCCGCGCAGCCCGTTCAGGTCGCGCACCGAGCTGCTCATGCCGTAGTCGGAGTCGGTGGTCATGATCGCCGACAGCACGATCGCGCCGAGCAGTTCGCCGACCGCGCTGTGCTCCCGGCCGACCTCCTCGGACGCTGCCGCGGCGTCGAGGGCGACGGCGGCCACCGTCATCGCCCGCAGGTCCTCGCGGACGTTGCCGCTCGGGGTGATGCCGAGATTCGACTGCCCGTGCCGGGCGATCAGATCGGGCATCTCCTGGGGGTCGCGCGGGAGCGGGAACTCCAGCATGTGCTCGTTCTTGACGAAGGTCAGGCCGTTGATCCGCCGGTAGCGCATCAGCTGCGAGCGGTCGACTTCGTACATCAACTCACGTATCAGCTCCGCGAGTTCCAGCAGCGGCAGAGCCGCGGGGTTGCCGGGATCGCGCTCCAGGGCGGCGCAGTACTGGGCGTTGCGGTTCAGCAGGAATTCCCGCACTCCGGTGGCGGAGAGCTGGCGTCCGTTGAACTCCTCGAACCGCACCGACCGGCCGCTGAGGAACAACGCGTAGGCCAGGACGACGAACAGCCGGTCGGCCGGCCGCCAGGTGTCGACCGGACATTCCCGGAGGTTCGCCAGCAGGGCTTCCCGAGTGAGGGTGTTCGTTCCCGCGTCGGACTTCGAGAAGACCTCGCGGCCGATCAGGATGTACACCGTCTCGACCCGCTCGACCCAGTCGGCGAGCCGGGCCAGCCGCCCGTCGAGTTCGCCGTTCTTCTCCCACTCGCGCAGCAGCGCCTCGACCTCGGCACGGTCGGCGGCTTCCCGGGCTTCGACCACCCGGGTCTCTTCGGCCACCATGTCGAGGAGCTCCTGCGGCACCCGCAGGCCGCCGAGGCGTTCGGCGCCCGCTTCGGGCAGCTCGCCGGGCCCCCAGAGGTTCAGTCCGGCCAGCGGTGACCGGGTGACCGGCACCAGGCCCGGTGCGGGCGGCTCGGCGGTGGCGACGAACTCGACGTCCGACCGGCCCAGCACGTGCTGCACCAGGATCGACTCCCAGGCGGTCAACCGGGACGAGGCGAGCCGGAGGGATATCCGTCCGTTCCTGGTGAGTTCGGCAAGCAGCATGCCGGTTGCTTCCGGGACGGCGGTGCGAGCGTCGCCGGAGTTCGTCGGAATCACGACCCTCCTCCCAGCGCGTGCGGCCCAACGGGAGTATCAGAAGAAGGGCCGGTCGCGATGCGATCGGCCGCGACGGCGAGGCTACACGAGCGCGTGACGCTCGAACAGGTAACTCCAGAGGTCATCATTTTCCTTACCTTCCAGTGGAGTTGAAAGATCGGAAGGTGCACTCCTGAAGGCGATCCGGTGGACTCCGGGCTCGCTCCAGTCCGCTGCGCCGAGGACGAGGCTCGCCCGGCCGGAGCCGCCGGTGAGTACGGTGGAACCGGTGGCGTCCCGCTCCGCCGGGGCGCTCCGGGCGAGGCCCAACACCCCTTCGCAGAAGGCCGCGTAGCTTTCGAGACGATCGACCGGGCAGCGGATCGCCAGGTGGTCGATCCCGTGGACCGGGCCGGTCGGGTGGGTGGGTGCGCCCGGGGTGGCGGCCCAACGACGCCCGGCGGGCAGCGTGAGACCGCCGTCCGGGCTCGCCGGGAGCAGGGTGTGGGAGAAGACGGCGGGTCCGGCCACGACCGGGTTGCCGTGTGCCGAGCGGCGCACGCTCGCGCCGGCCACCAGCGCGGCGCGCTGGACGGCGGCGACGGAGCGGCAGTTCAGGGCGATGTCGGCGACGCCCTCCCCGTGGTCGGACAGGAACCGCCAGGTGCCCCGACCGGAGGTGACGACCAGTTGGACCGCGCCCTGCCGGAGCAGGACCGAACTGCGGTCCACCTCGACGCAGTCGGCGACCCGGGTGAACCCCAGCACCGACACCAGGTGCCGGAGCGCCCGGACCTTGTCCTTGGTGTACAGCTCTACGTACGCGATGTCCTCGACCGTCACGGGGTCACGGCTCCTTGCAGGCGGGGATGGGGCCGACGGGTGTTCAGGCGGGCTGGGCGGTGAACTCCCGCTCCCGCTCGATCTCGGCGGTGGTCTTGGCCATCCGTCCGGTGGTGCGGCGCAGGATCGGCGGCGCCATCACGGAGGTGACCACCGCGACCAGCACCACGATGCTGTAGGAGGCCGGGGTGAGCACGCCGATCCGCAGGCCCACCGAGGCGAGCACGATCTCCACCACGCCGCGCGCGTTCAGCCCGGCGCCGACGGCCAGCGACTCGCTGCGGTCGAGCCGTCCGGCCCGGCCGCCGAGGTAGCCGCCGGCGAACTTCGCGCCGATGGCCACCGCCAGGGTGACCGCGCCGGCCAGCAGCACCTGCGGGTCCCGCAGCGCCGAGAGGTCGACCTGGAGGCCGGCGGTGGCGAGGAAGAGCGGGGCGAGGACGGCCATCACGAAGGTGCGCATGGAGTCCAGCGAGCGGCGGCTCTCGTTGCCGAGCGAGCCGACCACGATGCCGCACAGGAACGCGCCGAGAATCGGCTCCATGCCCAGCGCGTGGGTGCCCGCGGCGGACAGCACGATCAGCACCACGATGACAGCGATGCTGAGCTCCCGCCCGGCCGAGCGCTCCACCGACTGCAGGATCCACCGGATCAGCGGGCGGGCGACGAAGGCGGCGACGGCCAGCACCAGCAGCAGGTAGCCGACCGACTCGGCGACCACGGTCATCCGCAGCCCGAAGGTGGCCATCGCCGCGACCACGGACAGCAGCAGCCATCCGACGATGTCGCTGACCGCGGCCGAACCGATGATGATCTGGCCGACGTTGCGGTGCAGCAGCCCCATGTCCAGCAGGGTCTTGGCGATCACCGGAAGGGCGCTGACCGCGATGGCCACGCCCATGAACAGCGCGAAGGTCGGCCGGTCCCCCTCGTTCCCCATCATCGCCGCGGGGAGCACGAAACCGAGGCCGAAGCCGAGCGCCAGCGGCAGCAGCACGCTGCCGGCGCTCACCCAGGCGATCGCCCGCCGACGGCGGACCAGCAGTCCCAGGTCGATGTGCGCGCCGGTGATCCCCACCAGCAGCAGCACGCCGAACTGGGCGACCGCGCCGAGCAGGTGCATCTGGCCGGGGTCGCGGGGCAGCAGCCAGTCGGAGAGGCCGGGGGCCAGGTTGCCGAGCAGCGAGGGGCCGAGCAGCACGCCGGCGGTGAGTTCGCCCACCACGGCGGGCAGGCCGAACCGGACGGCGAGCCGGCCGAGGCAGGTCGCCACCCCGAGCAGCAGGCCGATCTGCAGCAGCAGCACCAGCATCTGGTGGTTGTCGATGCCGGGGACCGGCGCGATGGCGAGCACCATCACATTCCTCTCTGCACCGGCGCGCCGAGGTACAGGCCGCCCTGCTCCAGGGCTCTCAGCGCGCGGTAGTCGCGGTCCACGTCCGCCGGGTCCTCGGCGGCGAGGTAGACGTATCCGGGCGAGTTGATCAGGTCGGTGGTGGCCTCGAGGAGCGCACCGGGCCGGACTCCGTGGGTGAGGCCGACCAGCGTGGGCAGCGCCTCGAGCTCCGCCGTCCAGTCCAGTGAACGCACGTTCCCCGCCTCGTGGTTGATCAAGGCGACGTTCCGCACCGCGCGGGACCAGGTGACGGCGGTGTCGTCGAAGGCGGCAAGCCGGTCCGGGTCGATCAGCGAGTCGGCGAAGAGCGCGGTCTGCGAGATCCCGGAGAACTTCTCCACCAGGGCGGGCGAGGTGCCGCCGCCCAGCCGGGCGCCGGTCTCGATCAGCACCGGCCCGCGGGCGGTCATCATCACCTCGGTGTGGGCGGCCCCGGAGACCACGCCCAGCGCGTCCAGTGCCGCGCCGACGAAGGCGCGCAGCGGCGCGGCCTCGGCCGAGCCGACCGGCACCGGCTCCTCGTAGTCGTAGATCGGGAAGCCGGAGCCGCCGGTCCGCTTGGTGTAGCGCCACAGCTCGGCCACACGGTGCACGCCCTCGTGCGAGACGGTGTTGGCGTAGTACTCGACGCCGTGCACCCGCTCCTGGACCAGCACCACGGCGTTGCGCTGCCCGTACAGGTTGGCGGCGGCGAGCACCACCCGGCAGGCCTCGCGCACCTCGGCCGGGGTGCGGCAGAAGCGGACGTTGTCGGTGCCGGCGCTGCTCGGCGGCTTCACCACGGCCTCGCTCAGGCCGCGCTCCAGGTACCAGGCCTCGGCTTCGGCGGCGTCGTCGAAGGCCTCGCCGAGCGGGGTGGCCACCCCGGCGGCGGCCGCGACCCGGCCCATCAGCACCTTGTCGCGGCGGGCCGCGATGGTCTCGTGGCGGTTGCCCGGCAAGCCCATCAGGTGGGCCAGGGTGTCCGCGAGGATCACTCCGGACTCGGTGCCCGCCACCACCCGTCGGACGCCCAACCGGGTCAGTTCGGCGGCGATTTCGGACGGCTCGCCGCCGCCGGCCAGGGTGGTCTCGTAGTCCCCGGGCTCGAAGCCCCGGGTGAAGTACTCCGACATCTCCGGCGAGCTCTGTACGTGGATGCAGGCGCTCCCCCGGTTGCGCAGCGCGGACACCAGCGCGCGTCCGGTCGAGTAGCCGTCGACGACCGCGATCCTCATGACGTCGTCCCGCCCGGCTCCGAGGACTCGTCCTCGTCGCCCTTCTGGTACAGGGAGCAGGCGACCCGGGCCCCGCCGTTCATGCTGACCACGCCGACCTCCGGGTTGGTGCTGCCGCGCACCAGGCAGCCGTTGTAGCCGTCACCGCCGGTGACCTGGGGGTCGGTGGCGAAGACGCCCCAGTTGAGGTAGAGCTCCTGCGAGCCGCTGCCCTCGTTGGCGGGGAACAGTTCGGGCACCGGGCGGATCCGCCGCTGCACCACGTACGGGCCGTCCATGGCGGACGCCAGCTGGGCCCGCCACTCCTCGGCGGAGACCGTCCAGCCGGGCACCACGCCGGTGCCGCCGTGCAGCAGGGTCGGCTTGAGGATCAGGTCGTGCTGCTCGGCCGCCGCGTGCGCCACCAGGTCGATCTCCTGGCCGGCCTGGTCGGTGGCGGTGCGCCGCACGTGCCGGGTCCAGGGCAGGAAGCGGTCGACGACCTCCCGCTCCTGGGCCGAGAAGGCGTGGCGGTTCTCGTCGTCGGAGAGCATCGCCAGCGCGCCCTTGTTGCCGTACAGCTCGGCGTCGAGGCGGCTGAACAGGCCGATCCGGCCCTCCTCGAAGGCCCGGAGGACCGGCGCGACCAGCTCCTCGTCGGCGGGGGTGGCGATCTCCTCGACCAGGAAGAAGCGGTAGACCACGTCGATGGTCCGGCCGTGCACCTCCAAGCGCCCGCCGCGCTCGCTGATCTGGCCGACGTGGCACGGGACGGCGTCGATGCCGAAGCCGTCGAAGAGCGCCGCCATCACCTTCAGCCGCGGCTCGTAGCTCTTGAAGCTCTCCGGCCAGTCGACCAGCGCGACGACCGGCCGGCGGCTGCCGTCGCCCATGTGCTCGGCGCACTCGGCGAACAGGGTCTGCACGATGCCGTGCAGGGTGTCGACGTAGTCCAGCCGGTGCTCGGCGGCGAACTCGGCCAGCGCCGGGTGGGTCAGCATCGCCCGGCAGATGCCGGCGTTCTCGAAGCCGCCGAGCGCGCTGGTGATGTTGAGCTCCAGCAGCTTGAAGCCGTCCGCGTCGCGGTAGCAGTCGGAGCGGGCCAACGGGAGCAGCGGCTGCCCGGCCTTGGTGGCCCGCTCGACCACCGACGCCTGGGTCTCGGTCATCCCGACGGCGCGGGCCAGGGCGCCGGCGTCGCCGCCGAACAGCCGCTCCGGGAGCTGGGTCAGCAGGGTGTGCACGGTGCCCAGGTCGGCGGCCAGCCGGGCCCGTTCGGCGGCCGAGACGAAGACCGGGCCGGGGAGGTAGCGGCCCCGGTAGGCGACCGCGACCAGCTCGTCGGCGACGACCTGCCGCATCAGCTCCTCGGGGGCGGCGCCGCGCCGGGCGAGGTGCGCCAGGTAGTCCGCACCCAGCCCGGAGCGGGGTACGAGCGGGGCGTGCGAAGGCTGCGTCATGGGGAGGCTCTCTTCTCGATCGGCTTGGCGGTTCGGGGCACCGGGGACGGCGCGGGGGCTCCGCTCAGGGCGTCGCCGCAATCGCCTGCAGGTGCGCCAGACAGTGCCGCAGCTGATCCAGCGCGACGAACTCGTCGGCGGTGTGGGCCTCGCTGATGAAGCCCGGGCCGCACACCACGGTCGGCAGCCCTGCGATGCCCCGGATCAGCCCGGCCTCGGTCCCGAACGGCACGTACTCCGGCGCGTCGTCCTGCCCGGTCGCCGCCGTGGCGCGGGCGATGAAGGCGTGGTCCGGCTCCATCGCGAAGGAGGGGGTGTCGGAGAGCTGCTCCAGCACGGCCTCGGCCGGCGCGTAGCGCTTGCGCATCGCGGCCAGCAACTCGCCCTCGGTGTAACCGCGCAGCTCTTCGGCGATGTCCGCGCAGGGGTGGTCGGGCACGTTGCGGATCTCCAGCTCCACCGTGCAGTCGCCCGGCACGATGTTGGCCTTGAGGCCGCCGTCGATCCGGCCGACGTTGATCCAGGAGTGGCCGATGGAGAACCGCTCGTCGTACGGACCGGAATCGCGGAAGCGCTCGTTGAGCGACTCGGCGAAGCCGATGAACTCGGCGGCCGAAACGATCGGGTTGGCGGTCTGGGAGGCGAGCGCGGCGTGCTTGGGCTCGCCGGTCAGCCGCAGCCGGTAGTTCTGCTTGCCCTTGTGGCCGACCACCACCCGCATGCCGGTGGGCTCGCCCACCACGCAGCCGGTCACCTCGCCGGTCCAGGTCCGCATCTCCTCGACGAGGCTGCGGGCGCCGACGCAGCCCACCTCCTCGTCGTAGGTGAGGACCAGGGTGACCGGAATGGGCAGCGCCTGCTGGTCGACGGTGGACAGCAGCGCCAGGCAGCAGGCCAGGAAGCCCTTCATGTCCGCGGTGCCGCGGCCGATCGCCCGGTCCTCGGTCACCCGCAGCGTGAACGGGTCGGCCGTCCAGGCCTGCCCGGTCACCGGGACGGTGTCGGTGTGGCCGGACCAGACGATGCCGCGCCGCCCGTCACCGGTCGGCCCGGCCGTGGCCACCAGGTTGGCCTTGGACCGGTCCTCGTTGAAGTGCAGGCGGCTGTCGATGCCGTTGGCCGACAGCAGGTCCTGGACGTAGCCGATCAGTTCCAGGTTGGAGTTGTGGCTCGTGGTGTCGAATCCGACCAACCGCTCGAGGATGCCCAGCATGTGGGCGTACAACTCGCTGCCGGTGCACTTGACCGGGAATCCCGAAGACATGATGACTCGCTGACGCGTCGAGGACGAACTGGGGACGGGAGCGGGGACGCCCGCACGAACCGGGCGCCCCGCACAGGTGACCGACGGACCGTCAGTCGGAGGAGTTCGGCGAGCGCCGGCTGTGGCCCACCTCGGGGAGCGAGGGGGTGACCGCGGAGCCGGACGTGGTCAGGCGCAGCAGCCGCCGGACGTGCTTCTCGTCGAGGTCCTTCGTGGTGGCCGAGTGCAGCACGCAGCGGTTGTCCCAGACCACCACGTCGAGGGGGCTCCACTTGTGGCGGTAGACGAAGTCGTCGCTGGTGATGTGCGCGATCAGCTCGTCGATCAGCGCGGCGCTCTCGTCCTCCGGCAGGCCGTCGATGCCGATCACGCTGCCGATGATGCGCGGCTGGATGAACAGCGTCTCGCGCCCGGTGTCCGGGTGACGGCGCACCAGCGGGTGGGTGATCTCCGGGGTCTGCTTGCGCTCCTCGGGGCCGATGTACTTCCAGCGGGCCCACGGGTCCTCGCGGTCCGGCGACCAGCGGTACTGGTGGCGCACCCGGAGCGTCCGCAGGTACGCCTTGCGCTCCTCCGGCAGCGCCGCGAAGGCGGCCTCGGCGTCGGCGAACAGGGTGTCGCCGCCGGCGGTGTCGGGGATCTCCAGGCCGTGCAGCATGGTCGCGCTGCCGGGCACCAGCTTGTACGAGTAGTCCGAGTGCCAGCCCTGGCCGGAGGTCTTCATCTCCTTGTTCCGGCCCGGCTCGTTCTGGTTGGACAGCCAGGTGAGGGTCGGCTCCTCGGGGTGGCGGAGCTTGAGCACGTGGTGCTCCTCCGGGCGCCCGAAGATGGTGCCGAATTCGGCGAAAGTGCGGGCCGTTATGTCCTGGGCACGGAACACCAGGACCTTGTGCTCCAGGTACGTCTCGTAGATCACCCGGCCCGATTCGCGGATGGTCTCCGAGGTGAGGTCCGGAGACTTCACCTCCGCGGCGAAGGTCGCGGCGAGGCGGTTCACTATGGGCGTGGATTCGAGGGCCACTACTGTGCACTCCCGTTTCAGTCGGCAGCCGGGTTCAGGTCTTTTGTGAAGAAGACGCGACGCGCATTCGCGGTCTCCTCGGAATGCGTGTACACGTAGTCGAGCCCTTTGTAAAAGGCTATGTTGTCGCTCATTTCTGCGCGGGTCCACAGGCGGACCCCGCGCAGGTTTTCGTCCCGCGCCATTTCCTCGACCAGGGAAACCAGGCGCTGGCCTATTCCGCGACCTTGATGGGTCGGCCGGACGGCGAGATTGCGCAGGATCAGATGCGGCTCGCTGGGCTCGACGGTCACCATTCCGAGCACCTCGTCCGCCTCCACCGCGAGATAGGTGCGGCCCGCGGCGGCGACCTTCTCGTAGTCGAGCAGTATCGGCGCCGGCGGCTCGTCCAGCTCGGGCAGGTATTTCCCGTACGCCTCGCGCGCCACCTCGGCCAGTTGCACGCCGTCGGCGGGCAGGGCCGGTCGCAGCGTGATCCGGGTGCCGTTCCCGACGCTTGCCATGGGTCTTCCCGTCCTTGTCTCTGTGGGCGGTCCGCGGTGTTCGGCGACGTTCCGCGGCACTCTCCGGGCAGCGCGACGGCCCGCCGGGCACCGGGGTCCGAAGGGGATCCCGATGCCCGTACGGGAGGTGCGGCTCAGCCCAGGCTGCGGGCCTCGCGGGTGCCGTCGAAGTGCGGGCTGTCGTAGACCAGGTCGCCGTCCGCCTTGCCGACGACCTCGTTGAAGTCGCTGCCCACGTTGTAGTTGAAGGTCGTCCGCGGGAAGGCGAGCGCCTCGACCCGGGACTGGTCCCAGCGGGCGTCGATCGAGGAGAAGCGCAGCGCGTAGGCGAGTCGGGACGGGATGGGGCCCTCGCCCAGCGGGACGCTGCGGTGCAGCACGTACTTGTCGAAGATCAGCGCGTCACCGGGCTCGAAGTCGTCCTCGACCGCGAAGAAGTCGAGGAGCGGCTTGATCTCCGGCGAGTTGAGGAGGTTGTTCTTCAGCGTGTGGAAGTCGTCGTAGCCGATCTCCTTGCCGGCCGCGATCTCGTTGCGCATGAAGTCCGGCAGCATGTTGATGTGCTGGTAGACGAACTCGCCCGAGAACACGTTCTTGGAGACGTACTTCATGCCGCCGGCCTGCTCCTCGGCCCGGATCTCGGTGAGCGGGGTCCAGATGGTGAAGCCGAGGTCCTCGCGGCGCTGGAAGCCGAAGCTCTGGGTCCCGACGTGCCAGGGGAACCCGGTGCTCTTGCTCTTCTCCAGCTCGAAACCGAGGCCCTGGGTGAAGAACAGCTGCGCACCGGTGAGCTGCTTCATCGCGGCGGAGAAGGCCGGGTCACCCATGAGCGAAAGGATCGTCGGGTCGTCGTTCCCGATGTCGTACTTCAGCTTGCTGAAGCCGGCGCCATAGTTGTCGGTGGGCGACGTCACCTGAGAACCACTGAGGCTCCGCATGTGCTCGACGAGTTCCTGGGAGAAGATTCCCTTGAGCTTCAGGAAGCCGTGCTCCCTGAAGCTTTCCACATCCTCGTCGCTGATCGCGAAGTCTGGGTTGATCATTGCAGCTCCCCGTCCAATTCTTTTCCGGCGCTTCCGCGACATTATCAGCGGACCCAACAGGAGCCAAAGGTTCCGTGTTTAATCTCGGAACGTCCCCGGACGCTGCATTTTTCGGATATCGACGACCGGGCGTGCGGGAGCCAACTCCTGCGCGAACTCCACCCAACTGGCGGCGTACTGCCAGGCCAGATCGGCCACCAGCGTGGCGCGGTGCGGCGGGACGGCGGAGCTCAGTCCGGACCACTCGGCGGCGGCGTTCTGCTGGAGCAGGCGCAGCAGGTGCCGCCCCTCCTCCTTCAGTCGCAGCGAGGGGTCGCGCAGCAGCTTCTCCAGCAGTTGGGTGGGAGTGGGCGGAGACAGCGCGGGCGCGGCCGGGGCGAGCGCCACCGGCTCCGGGGCCGCCCGGAGCACCCAGGCGTCCTTCGGCCGCAGCACGGTCGGCGCGGGGCCGTCCGACGCCTCGCCCGGCGGTCCGCCGCCGTGCGACGCGGTGCCCGTCTCGCCGTCGCCGGCCGGCAGTCGGCCGGCCTGGAGGCGTTTGCGCACGTCGCTCGCGGTGGCCGGGGAGATCCCGGCGATCAGGGCGATCTCCCGCAGGGAGGCGTTCGGGTTCTCGGCGATGACCTCGGCGGCCCGCCGCCTGCCCTCGGCGCTGCTGAGCGGGCGGACCCGCCCGTCACGTCCGACCCGGGTGTTCAACTGCGGATCTGCGTCAGTTGAACGCAACCGGATGCCGGCCACCGTCTTCGCGCCGAGACCGGACACCCGGGCGATCGCCCGGTCGGACATCCGGGGGTGCGAGGCGATGATCCGCTCGGCCGCCGCCCTCCGGTCCGCCAGCGAAAGCGGCAGGCCGTGCGCGGTGTTCGCCTCCACGGCACGCAGGAAGGCGTCCTCGGCCGACCCTTCGAAGAACTCGACGTCGATGGTCTCCTGCCCCCGGACGCGGGCGGCCAGCAGGCGGTGCATGCCGTCGATGACGCGCATGTCGGAGCGGCGCACCAGGATCGGCGGCAGCGGCCCGTCCACTTCGGCGAGCCGACCCGCGTGCTCCCGGTCGAGCCCGTCCGAGCGCGGCGACTCACCGGGCAGCAGGGCGGTCACCGGGACGGCGGTCACCCTCGGAGCCGGCACCTCGGCCAGGGTGCCGACGGCGGCCTGGCGGCCCGTCGGGGCGGGAGAGGCCGGGACGAGCGCCCCGGCGTGCGACTGCGACATTTCACGCACCCCGCGAGTCGGTACGGGCTGGCTGCCACGAGAGTTCGGGGCACGGCATTGCTGTCGCCTTTCTTCCGCCGATTGCGGGGTTGCGCCCGTCGGGCCTTGTGAGCCCGACGGGTCGTGGGGGGGGTCGAAGATCTGGCCGGTACGCCCGGTCACGTAGCGCTGCTCTGCTACCGATGGGCCCGCACCGCAGGGTCACGTGACGAACACGAAGCCTGCACATGTTCGTATCCCGTGGGGGTGTTGTCGAGATCTACGCAGACATCCTGCACACCGACACCCGCACAGGACCGGGTTCGCGATGGCGTCAAGTCAGCTTTCGGCCTGATCTGTTACCGGCGGGTCACTCCATCGGCCGGGTGACGACCACCTGAACGGCGGTCAACTCGGCCACCGCGGCAGCGCACTCGGCCGTCCCGTCGGCCGCCAGGGTGGCCACCCCGAGCCGGTCCGCCGAGGAGCGCAGCGGCTGCACCAGGTCCCCCACCGACACCGAGACCTCCCAGTCCACCACCCGGCCGCGGCCCAGCTCGGGCTGCTCGGCGACCCGCTCCACCAGGCCCGGCGCCGCGGTGAAGAACACCTTGGCCGCGGCGGCCGCGGCGGCCGCGGCGGCCTCCTCGCGGCGCAGGCCTTCGCCGATCGGCCAGCCGAGCGCGGCCCGCCGCCAGTGGAACCCGGTGGTCAGCCGCACCAGCTCGGCGATGCCGTCGCCGCCGGGCCGGTTGTGCGTCTCGATCACCACGACCCGCTCACCGTCGAGTTTCACCTCGGTGTGGCTCGGGCCGTCCGTCAGGCCCACCGCGTCCAGCAGCTCGGCCACCGCGCGCTCCACCGACTGCCGCCCGGCGGCGTCCAGTGAGGGCGCCGGCATCAGGTGGCTGACCTCGACGAAGCCGTCCGTCGTGCCCTTCTCGGCGATCCCGACCACGGTGTGCCGACCGCCCTCGGAGAAGGCCTCGACGCTGAACTCAAGCCCGCCGACGAACTGTTCCAGCAGGGTCCCGTCGGTGCGGCACTCCGGTGCGAGCTGCTCGGGGCGCTCCAACAACCGGATCGCCATCGAACCCGCGCCGTCCACCGGCTTGGCCACCACCAGCGGATGCCCGGCGAACAGCCGAGCCACCGCTTCGGCGTCGTCGCCGGCGGCGAAGGCCGGGTTCAGGTGCGGCGCCCTGCGCTCGAGGATGCGCCGCATCTCCAGTTTGTCCCTGGTGGCACGCACCACGGCCGACGAGACGCCGCGGCAGCCGAGCAGCTCGGTCGCGGTCGCGGCCGGTTCCAGACCCAGCTCGGTCAGCGAGACCACGGCGGTCGGAGCCAGCGGTCGGAGCGTCGAATCCACGAACTCGCGAAAGTCCGAATCCCGTCGGAAGTCGACGGTGAGGAACGGCACGCTCCCCTCCATCGCGGGAGTACCGGGCAGCTGAACGTGAACAACATCACCCGGCAGCGTCTCGGCTGCCCGGGCGACCTCCGGGTTGGCCCCGATGACGATCAGGGTCACGGCGACACCCTCCGGGTTCGGGCACTGCGGAACATCCCCCACACACGCTTTCTCGAGATCCGTCCGGCAGAGCGATCGCTCGAAGCCGTTGACGCGGCGTCATGAGAGCAGCGGCGCGCGACGGGTGTCAACGACCGCCGGCTTGTGCGCGGAAGCCCGGGAGTTCACGGAATCCACGCCCTCGACAGAGAGTTGACAGAGATGGGGCGCACGCTTGCGGAACTTGACCGAACCGGTTAAAGATCAGGCCGTTTCAGGTACCGTCCTGAACGATCGCGGGGGGCGCATCCGGCGTACCGTCATGCCCGAGATGCAGCATTCCCTTCGCCGCAGTGTTCGCGCCCTGCTCCGTTCCACTGCTGTTCGTCTCGGCGTGGTTCCGGCCGCTCTTCACCGATCTCCGCCCTTCCTCCCGATGACCGAGGCACTTCTGATGTCCCTGAGCGACACCGTCACCCATGTCCTGGTCGGCTACGGCGCCTGGATCCTGCCCGAGCTCGAGGAACGCCTCCCGGAGCGGTCGGTGCTGATCCTGGAGGAGCCGAGCGTCATCGCCGCCCGCGGCGCACACGAACTGGCCGCCCGATTCCGTTGCGTGGCCGCCCTGATCGAGGCCCCGACGCAGGACGAGGAACACCCGGAACGGCTCGTCGCCGCCCTTCCCCGGCCGCAGAACGTGCAGGCCGTCATCCCCGCCGTCGAGTACGCCGTGGTCACCGCCGCCGCGCTCGCCGACTCCTGGGGCCTGCCCGGGGCCGGGCTCCCCGCCGCCCGGGTCTTCCGCGACAAGGCCCGGCTGCGCACCGTCGCCGACGAGGCCGGCATCCCCCAGCCCCGGTGGGCCTCCGTCCACGGCCCGGACGCGGTCGAGCGCTTCCGCGCCGAGCACGGCGCCGCCTGCGTGATCAAGCCGGCCAACCGCCAAGCCAGCCTCGGCGTTCAGCTGCTCGAACCCGAGGACGACGCCCACGCCCTCTGGGAGCACACCGCCGGGGCCAGCGAATCCCGCCAGCGCGCCCAGTACGAGGGCGCCGACCGCTACCTGGTCGAGCAGCGCGTCTACGGGCCCGAGGTCAGCGTCGAGGCCCTCGTCCACCAGGGCGTGGTCGGCTTCCGCAACATCACCGCCAAGACCGTCCAGGGCTCCCGTTACCCCGTCGAACTGGCCCACGCCGTCCCCGCCGGACTGCCCGCCGCCACCGAGGCCGCGCTGCACGACGCCGTCCAGCAGCTCGTCACCGCTGCCGACTTCCAAAACGGCGTGCTGCACGCCGAGTGGATTCTCGGTGACGGCGGCCCCTACCTGGTGGAGTGCGCGGGCCGGCTGCCCGGGGACGGCATCTCCGTCCTCATCTCGCTCGCCTACGGCGGCAACTTCGTCGGCGACCTGCTCGGACTGCTCGAAGGCCGCGGGCCGGTCCCGTCGCGGGATCCGGTGGCCGGAGCGGCGGTGCGCTTCCTCAGCGCCGCCCCCGGCCTCGTCGAAGCCGTCCAGGGCGAGGAGGAGGCGCGGCAGGCCAAGGGCGTGCACCAGGTCCAGCTCGCCGTCGCCGCCGGCGACACCGTCAGGCCCACCACCAGCTCCTGGGAGCGGGCCGGACAGATCATCGCCATCGGCGCGGACGGGCCCGAGGCCGCCGCCAACGCGCTGGCCGCGGCCGACTGCATCACCGTCCGCTCGGTGGAGGCCCCCGCTCCTGCCTCCGGCTCCGCTCCCGCGGCCTCCGAGGGCGACCGCTCCGGCGCCGCCCCCGCTCCTGCGGAGGGCGACCGGTCGTGAAGCTGCCCTCCGCCGCCGACTACATCCCGGCCACCGCCGCCGGGCGGACCTTCGCCCTCACTGCGCTGATCAGCTCGGTCGGCACCGGCCTCTTCCTGGCCGGCTCCACCGTCTTCTTCATCCGCTACGTCGGCCTCAGCAACGCCCAGATCGGCCTCGGCCTCGCCATCGCCGCCGGTTTCGGCTTCCTCGCCACCGTCCCGGTCGGCGTCATCGGCGACCGCTTCGGGCCGCACCGCACGCTCATCGGCGCCCAACTCTGGCGAGCGGGCTGCTTCGTCGGCCTGGTCTTCGTCAACGGACCGCTCGCCTTCATCGTCGTCGCCTCCTGCATGGCCGCCGCCGAAGGCTCCACCCCGCCCCTCACCCAGGCCGTGGTCGCCGAGACCACCGGCCCCGAGGACCGGGTCCGCACCATGGCGATCATCCGCACCGTCCGCAACGTCGGCTTCTCGGTCGGCGCGCTGCTCGCCGCTCCCCTGCTCTCCGCCTCCAGCACCACCGCGTACCAGGGCATCGTGCTCGGCAACGCGCTCGCCTTCACCATCTCCGCCGGGCTGCTGCTGCGGCTGCGCCTGCCGAAGAGCACCGTCGCCCGCACCTCGCGCAGCGCACTGAGCGCGATCCGCGGCTTCCGCGACTGGCGCTACGTCACCCTCGCCGGGCTCAACGGCGTGCTCTCCCTGCACATGACCATCCTCTCGGTCGGCATCCCGCTGTGGACCGTCCAGGCCACCAAGGCGCCCGCCGCGATCGTCCCGATCCTGGTGTTCACCAACACCGTCCTCGCCGTCCTGCTCCAAGTCCCCTTCTCCAACGGGGCCGACGACTCCACCGGGGCGGGGCGGGCACTGCGGCGCGGCGGGCTGGCGCTGGCCGGCTGCTGCACCGCCTTCGCACTGGCCCAGGGGACGAGCGCCGTCGTGGCGGTCGGGGTGCTGGCCATCGGCTGCGTACTGCTCACCTTCGGCGAGCTCTGGCAGGCCGTCGGCGGCTGGCAGCTCTCCTACCTCTACGCCCCCGAGGAGCAGAAGGCCACCTACCTCTCGGTCTTCAACCTCGGCTCGACCGGCCAGGGCATCATCGGCCCCAGCATCGTCACCACCGTCGTCATCGGCACCGGCCGGATCGGCTGGATCGGCCTCGCCGTCTTCTTCGTCCTCGCCGCCGCCCTGGTCCGCCCCGTCATCGCCCTCCTCGACCGCGCCCCGCGGCCCACTCCCGTCGACGAGCCCGCTCCCGAACCCCTCTCCCCCTGACGTCCGTTCAGCCCCGCCGACCGTTCGGAGGACGTCCCGCTCGGGTGACAGGTGATCCGCGGCTCCGGCCGTACGGACCGGGCAGGTCCGCGGTCCGTGGGGCCCTGTGTCAAGATGCGGGACCGGCCGTCCACCGCACGCGGACGGGCCGGCGACGTACGACACGAGGAGCGACACGATGACCGCGACCCCCGCCCTCTACCTCTCCGAGCTGTTCTCGCTCGACGGGCGCACCGCCCTCGTCACCGGTGGCAGTTCCGGCATCGGCCGGGCCATCGCCGGGGCGCTGGCCCGGGCCGGGGCCGATGTGGTCGTCCTGGCGCGCAAGGAGGGCGAGCTCGTCGCGACGGTCGACGAGTTGACGGCCGACGGCTGCCGGGCGGCCTGGGTGAGCGCCGACCTGAGCACCCGCGAGGGGATCAAGGCCGGGGCGGAGGCCGCCGCCGCCGTCTTCGGCGAGCCGGACATCCTCGTCAACTCCGCCGGCATCAACCTCCGCCCGCCCTTCGGCGAGCTGGGCGAGGAGGTCTGGGACACCACGATGACCGTGAACCTGGAGGCCCCCTTCCTCCTCGGTCAGCGCTTCGGCCCCGGCATGGCCGAGCGCGGCTTCGGCCGGATCATCCACATCACCTCCCAGCAGGCGCACCGCGCCTTCGTCCAGAGCGGCGCGTACGGAGTCTCCAAGGGCGCCCTCGAATCCCTCGCCCGCTCCCAGGCCGAGGCCTGGTCCCGCTACGGCGTCACCGCCAACACCCTGGTCCCCGGCTTCGTGATGACCGCCCTCAACCGCCGCCTCTCCTCCGACCCCGACAAGGTCTCCGCCCTCGCCGCCCGCACCATGGTCGGCCGCAACGGCCGCGCCGACGACTTCGCCGGCGCCGCCGTCTTCCTGGCGAGCCCCTCCTCCGCCTACGTCACCGGCCAGTCCCTCTTCGTCGACGGCGGCTTCTCCGTCCACTAGGGCCTGTCGGCAGGCCCTAGGGCCTCTCAGCGCTTGCGGGCCAGCAGCTGCACCGCCCGGCAGCGGTTGCCGTTCATCGTGGGGACGTCGATCCGGCGCTCCTCCACCAGGTCGAGGTCCGACAGGAGAGCGTGCAGGTGTCCGATGTCGTGGTGCCTGCACACGGCTCCGTCGCCGGTCGCGAACACCCCGTAGGGGCCGCCGGACTCCTGGGCGTGCGCGGCGTACCGCTCCCGGTTCCGCTCGTCGTCCTGCAGCAGCACGTCGCTGACGTAGAGCAGCCCGCCGGGCGCGAGGATCCTCGTCAGCTCCGCGACCAGGTTCCGCTGGGCCTCGTCGTCGGGTACGCAGGTGAGCACGGCGAACACCACGATCACGTCGAAGCTCGCCGCCGGGCGGGCCGACGCCGGCGGAGATTCCAGCACGGCGAAGCCGAGGTCCGGCCGCAGCGCGCGGCCCCGCTCGACGAGGGCGGCCGACACGTCCACGCCGGAGACGTCGGAGAAGCCGCGGTCGCTCAGCTCGCCCATGACCCGCCCGTACCCGCAGCCGTAGTCCAGGACCCTCGCGTCGCGCCTCACCTCCGCCAGCCAGTCGAACTCCACGGGGTGCGTGAAGTTCTTTCCGGCGCCGACGGTGTCCCAGTACGCGACCTGACCACCAAGATCCTTCATACGGGCGGAGCATACGCCGATCGTGCCGGGGCGCCGGCCCGGCCGGCGAAGCGGGGGCGCGGTCGTGCCGGGGACCGGTCAGGCGAAGAAGTCCTCCGCGTCCCGCATGGGCGCGTGGGCGAGGGCGAGCATGGCCTCGTGCTTGTCGGCGCCCATGTAGTAGGCGCCGGTGTGGTGGAGGTGGAAGAAGCGGCCGCGCTCGTCGAGGAGCACGGGCGAGCCCTCCGAGCCGTCGAGGCCGACCGGGAAGAGCCGCACGCCGAGGTCGCGGGCCAGGGCGGCGACGTCGGCCGGGGCGGAGCCGTAGCCGAGGTACGGGGTGAAGTACAGGTGGTCCTGGCGTGCGGCGTCGAGGGTGAGGCGCAGCCCGCCGTGCTCGGCGAGGAAGGCGGTCGCGGTGCCGAGGGGCGCCACGGGGAACCCCGCCTCCCGGTACCGCCCGGCGATCTCGTCGACCATGGCCGGCACGGCGTCGGAGACGTCCCGTCCCGGGAACCAGCCGTGCGCCCGGAACCAGGCGTCGACGTCCTCCGGAGTGTTCATGTGCGGCACCTTCCTCGTGCTCCGCTCCCCGGCGCGACCACGAGGGGCCCGGTCCGGAACCGGGTCCGGGCCGAGCCCCTCGTGCCTGCCGTCGCTTGTCCGCTCCGCTACTCCGTGGGCTCCAGGCGCAGCGAGACGGAGTTGATGCAGTAGCGCTGGTCGGTCGGCGTGGGGTAGCCCTCGCCCTCGAAGACGTGGCCCAGGTGGGAGCCGCAGCGGGAGCAGCGGACCTCGGTGCGGACCATGCCGTGGGAGGTGTCGGCGATCAGCTCGACGGCCTCGCTGTCCTTCGGGTCGAAGAAGGACGGCCAGCCGCAGTGCGACTCGAACTTCTCGTTCGAGGTGAAGAGCTCCGCGCCGCACGCGCGGCAGGAGTAGACGCCCTGCGTCTTGGTGTCCGTGTACTCACCGCGGAAGGCGGGCTCCGTGCCGGCCAGCCGGAGCACCTGGTACTCCGACGGGGTCAGCTGCGCCTGCCATTCCTCGTCGGTCTTCTCGACCTCGTACGCCATCGTTCGTCCACTCCCTCAGTTCGACAGGCGGGCGAGGATCTGCGGACCCAGGTCCGTGACGTCGCCCGCGCCCATGGTGAGAACGAGGTCGCCGGGGCCGGCCATTCCCGCGACGACGTCGGGCACGGTGGCCTTGTCGTGGACGGGCGTCACGTCGGCGCCGGCGCGCTGCGCGGCGGCGATGATCAGCTCGCTGGTGATGCCCGGGATCGGGTCCTCGCGGGCCGGGTAGATGTCGAGGACGACGGAGGCGTCGGCGAGGGCCAGCGCGTCGCCCATCTCCTTGCCCAGCTCCTGGGTGCGGGAGAACAGGTGGGGCTGGAAGACGACCAGGAGGCGGGAGGCTCCGGCGGCGCCGCGCATGGCCTCCAGGTCGGCGGTCATCTCGGTGGGGTGGTGCGCGTACGAGTCGATGACCTGGACGCCGCGCGCCTCGCCCTTGAGCTGGAGGCGGCGGCCGACACCGGTGTAGGCGGTGAGGGCCTGGGCCAGCTCGGCCGGGTCGATGCCGACGCGGGCGCCGGCGGCGAGGGCCGCGGCGGCGTTGTGGGCGTAGTGGCGGCCGGGGACGGAGACGGTGAAGGTGTGCTCGGTGCCGTCGAGGAGGACGGTCACCTCGCTCTTCATCCCGTTCGGGACGATCTTGAGGATGCGGGCGTCCGAGTCGGCGGACTCGCCGACCGTGACGATGTTCAGGTGGTCGCGGTCCGCGACCCTGCGGGCGAGTTCGCGGGCGCCCGCGTGCTCGCCGACGACCAGGGTGCCGCCGGGGCGGATCTTGGCGGTGAAGGCCTCGAAGGACTCGTAGATCTCGTCCATGGAGGCGTAGTTCGCGTGGTGGTCCAGCTCGACGTTGAGGACGATCGCGACCTCGGGGTCGTACTTCTGGAAGCTGCGGTCGCTCTCGTCGGCCTCGGCGACGAAGACCTCGCCGTCGCCGTGCAGGGCGTTGGTGCCGGGGCCCGCGAGGTCGCCTCCGATGGCGTACGACGGGTCGAGGCCGAGCTCGGTGAGCGCGACGGCCAGCATCGACGTGGTCGTGGTCTTGCCGTGCGTACCGGCGACGGCGACGGCGCGCAGACCCTCCATGAGGGAGGCGAGCGCGTCGGAGCGGTGGACGACCGGGATGCCGAGTTCGGCGGCGCGGGCCAGCTCCGGGTTGTCGGCGCGGATGGCGCTGGAGACGACGACGGCGGAGGCGTCGTCGGCGAGGTGCTCGGCGGCGTGCCCGATGTGCACGGTCGCGCCGAGGGCGCGCAGCGACTCGGCGGTCGGGGACTCCTTGGCGTCACTGCCCGCGACCTTGGCACCGCGCTGGGCGAGGATCTTCGCGATGCCCGACATTCCGGCACCGCCGATGCCGATGAAGTGCGGCCGTTCCATGGCGGCGGGAATGGCGGGTGCCATGCGGATCTCTCCCCGGGGTGGTGGTTCTGGAGCTCCCAGCCTAGTGGTTCCGGCCGGGCGCCCCGGGCGGCCGGCGGCCGTGTCCGCGCGGGGAGGGGCGAGCCGGGGCCCGGGACGGCAGGGGCCGTGTCCGCGCCCCCTGCACGGGGCGCGGAC